>JBAXRL010000380.1:0-3685 GCA_037131205.1 Actinomycetes bacterium
TAGCGGAGCCTGCGCCCGAGCCCGTCGCCGTGGTCGCCGAGCCCGAGCCCGAGCCGGTGGCTCCTCCGAAGCCGAAGGCCACGCGTGACGATCTCACGCGCATCCGCGGTATCGGCGAAGGCATGCAGACCCGCCTCAACGAGATCGGTATCTTCTCGTTCGCGCAGCTCGTCTCGACCAGCGTCCCGAAGATCCGCGAGGCACTGGGCGATGTAGGGCGCATGGCGCGCATCGACGAATGGATCGATCAGGCCCAGGAGCTCTCTGAGTCCGAGTAGAGGCAAGCGTCGGGGTCCGCGTCACGCGGGCCGCGACGATCACGAAGGCTAGTCCGCGGCGCCGCCGAGCGCAAAGGTCGCGCCGCAACGAAGCAGCGGTTGATCGCCCGAAAGGCGATCGGCCGCTGTGCGAGTAGACTCGGGTGGTGTAGTAGAGTTGCATTCGGGGTATCTGCTAGATAGAGTGCTAGAGGCTCTAGCCCAAGCGGTCGGCGAATAGGCGTATGCGAGAGGATGGCTTGATGTACCTGGGCACCAGGAGGGTGCGTTCGGCGGGCCGCACCAGCGGCAGCGTCGAGGTCACCCTGCCCGTGCAGCTGAGCATGCTGCAGGGGGTCGAGTGCCGTCTCGTGATGCGCGACGGCGCGCGCCCCGAGCTGGTGCTGGAGCCCGAGCTCGGCGAGGCGCAGAGCTTTTTTCGCGACATGTGGGAGAAGCTGGCTCTGGGGCTGGCCAGGGTGGACGAGATCGGCGACTTCTCCGCGGCGGCCTTCGAGCTCACGCTCTTTTCGGCGGCGCGCGCCCCCGAGCGCCCGCCGCTGACCTACGCGGATGGTCTCGCCGCCTTGCGCGAGCGCGTGGTCGTGGGCGTGGGCGGCGCCGCGGCGCCGGAGCTCGACGCGGCGCGGGAGGCTCTGGCCCGCGTGCTGGGGGCTTTGGGCGCAGCCGCCGGGCAGCGCCTGGGGCTGACGCATGCGCTGGCCATGGCGTTCGGTGACGGGCTGGCCTACGTCATGACGGGCGTGCCCGTGGGGTGGGGCACCGATTTTGAGCGCGGCGTGGCGCGGCAGGCCTTCCGCGACGAGTCGGCGGCCGCGGCGCGGAGCAACAGCGCGCGGCCCGCGTTCTCGCCTTATGAAGATCGTGCCTGGCAGGAGGCCCAGCCCGGCCTGGCGCGTGTGTTCGAGCAACACAAGAAGTGGCAGGCGGAGCCCGTGATCTACGAAGCGGCTCGAGATCGATGGCATGTGGCGCTGACCCTGGAGTTGCGAGTTGCGGCTGCCACGACGACCGGTACAGAGACCTGGAGGTTCTTTTCACCATGACGAATGTGCAGAAGTTGAAGCCCACCGGCAATGAACAAGAGCGCAGCAGATTCGACCGCAAGCAGTTCCAGGAGAAGCAGGAGTTCGAGCGTAAGCTCCTCAATCTCGACGAGAGGGCCGCGGCCTCCGCGTCGGCGCGCCCCGACTTCGTTGAGACGCCGGCCGTCAAGGAGATCATGAATCGGGCGCTCGGCTATCTGGATGCGGGCCTGCCGGTGCACTTCCGCGGGCCGGCCGGGACGGGCAAGACGACCCTGGCCCTGCACGTGGCCGCGCAGCGCGGCCGCCCCGTGATGCTGATCGCCGGCGACGAGGACCTGCGCACCGCCGATATGGTCGGCGGCCAGTTCGGCTACCGCTACAAGCGCGTCGTGGACAACTTCATCCACTCCGTCAAGAAGCTCGAAGAGGATGCGGTGCAGCGCTGGGTGGACAGCCGCCTGACCACGGCCTGCCGCGAGGGCCTCGTCCTCGTCTACGACGAGTTCACGCGCTCGCGGCCCGAAGCCAACAACGTGCTGCTGGGGGTGCTCGAGGAGCGCATCCTCGTGCTGCCGACGCAGGCGCGCAAAGACCAGTACCTCAAGGTCCATCCCGAGTTCCGCGCCATCTTCACCAGCAACCCGCAGGAGTACGCCGGCGTGCACGAGGCGCAGGACGCGCTCTCCGACCGCCTGCTGACCATGGATCTCGACTACTACGAGCGCGACACCGAGGTGGCCATCGCCGTCGCGCGGTCGGGTCTGCCCGAGGAGCAGGCGGCGCGGATCGTCGATCTGGTCAGGGCCTTCCGCGCCTCCGGCGAGTACGATCAAACGCCGACCCTGCGCGGCAGCGTCATGATCAGCAAGGTCTGCGCCACGCAGGAGCTGGCCCCCAACGCGGCCGACCCGGCGTTTGTGGCCGTGTGCCTCGACGTGCTTGAGTCGAAGACGGCCTTCACGGTCAAGGCCAAGGAGCGCCGCCTGGAGCAGCGCAAGATGCTCATGAGCCTCATCAAGCATCATTGCGGGTGATCACATGGAACCAAAGGTCATGATAGTCGGCAGGCCCAAGGGCCTGCGGTACGCGCACACTCTGCGCTGGACCGGCGTGCCGCGCGTCGATGGCGTGCACGAGGTGGCCACGGCCACCGGCCGGCTGGGCTGGGCGCCGCCGCAAAGCCGCGCGCGGGCGGCCAGCGAAGCCGCCGGGCTGAAGCGTGAGCGCGCGCGCCTGCGGGACGAGCTGGGCGCGCGGCAGGTCGTGCAGGCGCAACTGGACGCCCGCACGAGGGCTGCCGACCGGCGCCTGGCCAAGGCTTGCGAGCAGAGCGAGGAGCAGCCATGAGACCGAAGGGTATGCAGTACGTGACGACTCTGCTGGGCACCGGCGTGAGCAAGGCGCCGGGCCTGCACGAGTCGGCCACGGCCACGGGTAATACGGGCAGCCGGGCGCAGGCGGCCAGCGAATTCGCCCGGCTCGAGCGCGAGCGCGTGCGTCTGGAAGAGAAGCTGAGCATGCAGGCGGTGATCGCGGCGCAGACCGAAGCACGGCTCGATGGAATCTGCAGAAGCCTGGAGCTGGTGCGGCGGCAGCTCGACGAGACCCCCGCCGAAGCCGCGCGGTCGGCGCGGCCCACGCGGACCCCGCCAAAGGCGGCCCCAGCGCGTCCGGCCGCGCGCCCGGCGCAGCCCGCGCCGGAAGAAGAAGACGATTTGATGGAGCCGTTCGCGGTCGTTCCGTTCGAATACTGAGGCAAAGCACACAGCAAGCACAGAAAGGTGGCCGTGATGGCCGAAGAAGGCAAGGGTGCGGGGAAGCGGGAGGTCGATCTCGACTTGGGGTTCGGCAGCCTCTTCAAGGGTCTGGGCGACTTCCTGGAAGTGCTGTCCGACAAGATGGAAGCGTTTGAGCAGATGGACACCTCCGGGGCGGAGCCCCGCGCATCCGGCGGGCGGATGCCTCGCGGAGCGCCGCCGACGCGCACCGGCCAGTTCAAGGTCAAGGGCCTCGGCGACAAGGCTCAGGGCGTGTACGGCCTGAGCTTCCGCACTCTCGCCGACGGGGTGCCGAAAGTGGAACGCTTCGGCAACATCCGCCGCACCGAAGACGGCCCCGTGGTGGCGGACGTGCGCGAGCCGCTGGTCGACCTGTTCGACGAGGCCGACGAGATCGTGCTCGTCGCCGAGATGCCCGGCGCCAACGAGGAGGACGTCTCGGTCGAGCTGCACGACGACGTGCTCGTGCTCGAGACCACCGGTGAGCGCAAGTACGCCCGCGAAGTGCTGCTGCCCGCCGCGGTCGACGCCGCGAGCATGCAGAAGACCTTTCGCAACGGCATTCTCGAGCTGAAGCTCAAGAAGGCCGCGGAGTAGAGGC
>JBAXRL010000381.1:0-3663 GCA_037131205.1 Actinomycetes bacterium
CCGCCGCCATCATCTTCAGCGGCGGCGCCCTCAGCGCGGTGGCCGTCTTCTACGTCTGGCCCATCGTCCTCGCACCCGTCTTCCTGCCGGTGTGGGCGCCGTACGCGGCCGCGGCGGCGGCCGGCGCCGCGTACGCCGGCATCATGGAGCTGCAGCACCTCGGCCGGCTGCGCACGAGCGCCATGGTGGCCGAGATCGCTGTGCCCCCAAGCTGGATGCTGATGACCGTGTGCCTGCACGTCGCGGCCTTCCTGCTCATCGCTCTGCTGGCCGGGCGGCTCGCCACAGCTCTCCTGCGCGCCACCGTCCAGCTCAGCGCCGCCAAGACCGACACCGACGAGCAGCTACGGCTCATGCAGACCAGCAACGAGCAGCTCCACGTGATGAGCGAGACCAGCCGCGTCTTTCTTCGCCAGCAGGACGTGGACGCGTTGATGCCCGAGGCGCTCACGCAGATCATGGGCGCCTCGGGCATCAACGCGGGCTTCGCCCTCGTGCTCAACCACAACAGCGGCGAGCTCGACGTCAAGGCGGAGCTGGGGCCGCTCGACGCGGCCTTCGTCCGCAAGATGAAGGAGCTCGGCATCGCCGACGTCGCCAGGGCGGGGGCGCGGCAGTACGAGACGGTCACCGATCATCAGGTGGGCCGACTGCTCAAGGCCGCCGAGAAGAGCGGCTTCCACGGCTTCCTCGCGGCGCCGCTCGAGGCCAAGCACGAGCTGCTCGGCGTGATCTGCCTGCTCTTCCGTCAGAACGAGGTCGTGCCGCCGGCTGCCGTGGCCACCGTGCGGGCGTTGAGCGACCAGGTGGCCCTCGTCGTGCGCAACATCCAGTACAACGAGGAGCTCGCGCGCAAGAACCGCGAGCTCACGCACCTCGACGAGCTCAAGAGCGATTTCATGGCCACCATGAGCCACGAGCTGCGCACGCCGCTCACCTCGATCATCGGCTACAGCGACATGCTCCTCAGCGGGATGACCGGCGAGCTCAACGAGAAGCAGGGCCAGTTCGTCGAAAGCATCCTCAAAGGCGGAGAAGCGCTCCTCAACCTGATCAACGACATCCTCGACCTCACCAAGATCGAGGCCGGACGGCTGGAGCTGAACCCGGAGTCGGTCGACCTGCGCGCGGCTCTGCTGGGCGTGCTGCCCGTGGTCAAGCCGCGCGCCCAGGACAAGAGGATCCGCATCTCGACGTTTCTGCCCACCGACCTTCCGCTGGTGTCGGCCGACCCGGCGAAGTTCAACCAGATCCTGCTCAACCTGCTCACCAACGGCATCAAGTACACGCACGACAACGGCAGTGTGAGCGTCGAGGCGCGGACCGCCGGCGACATGGTCGAGATCTGGGTGAACGACACCGGCATCGGCATGGCCAGAGAGGATCAGGACCGGGTCTTCCAGCGCTTCACGCAGATCGACTCCTCCGCCACGCGCACGCAGGGGGGCACGGGGCTCGGTCTCGCGATCGTCAAAGAGCTCGTAGAGCTGCACGGCGGCGCCATCCGCGTGCAGAGCAAGCTCGGCAAAGGCTCCAGTTTTATCTTCACCATGCCGATAGCAACCAAGCCTGCCGACCCGCTGGCGGCCGGCAAGATCAGCTGAGGAGGCGCCACCATGGCGAAGGCCATCCTGGTAGCAGACGACGACCCCGACATCCTGAGCATCGTGTCGATGTCACTCGAGACGCAGGGCTACACGGTCTACAAGGCGACCAACGGGCGCGAGGCGGTCGACCTCGCCAAGCAGCATCATCCCGACCTCGTGCTCATGGACATGATGATGCCGATCGTGAGCGGCTACGAGGCCGTGGCCGAGCTCAAGGCCGACGCGACGACCCGCGACATCACCATCGTCGGCCTCTCCGCGAAAGCCATGGCCACCGACATGGAACGCGCCACCGACGTCGGCATCGACGGCTACATCACAAAGCCCTTCCGCATCGCCCAGGTGCTCACCGTCGTCGAGAGCTATCTGCAGGGATGAGCGCCGGCGCGGCCCGCTGCCGCGGTGCGGCAGCGGGCAGGAGCCGGCGCTCCTCTGGCGTACAAGTCATACGATCATGATGGACGACCCCCGCAGCCCCCTGCAGCCGATGCTCTGCGTCGCCGCGGTGGACACCCGCCTCACGTGCGGCGCCCACTGCGCCGTGTGCCCGTACTACGTCCGCGAACGGCGCATCGGCGAGCGACGCTCGAGACCGCGGACCAACACGCGCCGCATCCTCGGCCGCCGCTGAGCGTCGCCCGCACGCGCCGCGTCGAGCCACGTGGTCGGGTCAAAGTGCGGGGCGCGGCCCCCCTCAGACGCAGGCGGCCTATCATGGAAGGCGCTCATCTGCCGATACCGGGAGTACTCGCAATCCCACGAGAGGCGCGTTACGTCCAACAAGCCTGGTGATCAGCGTCGCGGCGGCAGCCTCGGCTACAAACGCGGGGTGAGCCTTCAGCTCAAGACGATGGCGGTCGTCGCCGTCGCCCTGGGCGCCTTCTTCTACGTGGTCACCCATTGGATCGACCTCGAGTCCGCCTGGCAGATGGCAGTCGCCGTGCTGGTGGTGTTCGCGCTCATCGCCCTGACCTTCGACCTGTGGGTCTACCGGCCTCTCAACGGGCTGATCCGGCGCGCCCGCCGGCGGCTCGGCGGCAACTACGAACGCAACGACCCCTACTACCGCGATGAAGCCCGCGAGCTCGGGTATCTCGTCGGCACGCTCATCGCCGTCTTCACCGCCGCCGATGACAAGGAGTGGGTCTCGCAGAGCATCAAGGAGGACCTCGAGAAGATGCGGGCGCTGAACCGGCAGCTCATGGACGTCGGCGAGATCGGCGAGGAGATGAATGCGGCTTTGCCGTACGACGAGACGGTGGAGCGCGTGCTGTCGCGGAGCAAGGCCTTCCTGCACGCCGACTTCACGGCCTTGCTGCGGCTCGACGCCGACACGCGCGCCTTCTCGCTGGTGGGCGCGCAAGGCGTCCTCTCCCCCACGCTCTCCGCGGAGTGCTGCGCCTTCACCCCCGACTGCCCCGTGCGCCAGGCGATCGCCGGCGGCCGACTGGTGCGCACCGGCGGCCACACCTGCGATCTCTTCCCGCACACCATGAAGGACCAGATCGTGATCCCCATGCACGTCGAAACCGTCGGGGAGATGGCGGTGCTGGCGACCTCCACGTCGGGCGACTACGTGGCCCTGCTGTCCGACGACATCATCGTGGCGCTGCAGAGCCATGTGCAGAGCGCGCTGACGAACGCCAGCAGGTACGACGCCATCCGCCGTGAGGTGATCACCGATCACCTCACCCACCTCTACAACCGGCGCCACTTCATGAACCGCGCCGGCGAGGAGATCGAACACAGCCTGAGCCATCAGGAGCCGCTGAGCGTCCTCATGGTCGACATCGACCACTTCAAGGAGTTCAACGACACCTACGGCCACGCCACCGGCGACCGCGTGCTGAAGACGGTCGCGCTGGCCATGCAGGAAGCCCTGCGCGAGCTCGACATCTGCGCGCGGCACGGCGGCGAGGAGTTCGCCGTTCTGCTGCCGAACACGCCCGGCGACAGGGCCTACTTCGTGGCCGAGCGCGTGCGGCACAAGGTGAGCGGCATGCGCTACACCGGCCTCGGGCTGCCGGCGGAGGCGAACATCACGATCAGCGTCGGC
>JBAXRL010000382.1:0-3659 GCA_037131205.1 Actinomycetes bacterium
GGGCGAGCAGTTGCGGGCAAGCTCGCGTCAGAAGTCAGAGTGCCCTTGACCGCCGTGCTGCCGCTTTGACGGCATCGTGTGCGGCCTCTCACGAGCCGTGATCACCTCCACCCGGCGGGCAATGCTGCCGCATGGCATGGCGGCCGTCTGCTCAGAGAATACTGGGTCCGTCTCGTCGGCGACGAGGCCGTTGAGGCCAAAGCGCAGGGATGCCTCTACGCCACTCTCGACGAGGGCGGGACATGAGATCCGATCGTTCCTCAGAGTACCTTGTGAGCCTGGTGCACGAGCTGTGCAAGCTTCCCCGGGAAACGGAGTGGCTCGGTCTACCGGCGGATTGCGACTGGTGGGCGGGTGCGCGCTGGAGGTGCTGCACTGGGCGTGCACCAGGGCGAGGTGAGAATCGCGCGACCTCTGCTGGCCTGACCTGGCAGGATCGTCCCGGGGCTGTCGTTGACGGAGCGTTGCGCCGAGAGTAGACTTCAACTACGGTTCAATTTCTCTCATGGAGGGTCATCCTTGAACCTCGAGCTTCCACCCCCAGTGCATGGCCGGTTGCCCAAGCCGCCGCTGGCTCTCGTCGTGTGTCAGATTCGCTTCGAAACGAAGGCGGCCGTTGGAGACGGCAAGACCGCTCTCCATTTCCACGAGGAGCTGGGTGGCAGCACGGGCCACTACGGCCGTCCGGAGAAGGCTGACGTCAGATCGCTGGCAGTAGAAGTCGATGGTGAGTCCGGAGCCGTCAGGACTCTGCCCGCGGGACCAGCGCTCAATGGCTGGAGACTCAAGGGGCGGGAAGAGCCTTGGCTCGTCTCGCTCATGCCTGACTTCGTTTCCCTTGAGACCACGGGCGCCTACTCGTCATGGAAGGGCTTTCGAGCTCGTCTGGCTCAGGTGCTTGCGGCGGCGGAGGTCGTTCTCGCCCCAGAGACGGAGCAGCGTTTGGGCCTCCGATACGTTGACCAGATTGACGAGCCCGAAGTCGCAGCGCCGCGTGACTGGGTGGAGTACGTCGATCCTTCGCTCCTCGGCATGGCAATGCATCCCACACTGGGTGCGGCTGTCACGAAGGCTCAACAGCAATTCGAGCTGCGACCCAGTGAGGAATTCGGCTGCGTCGTTCGGCAAGGCTTCGTCCCGGACGAAGGGCGGCCTGGCCGACAGTCGTTCGTACTCGACACCGATGTCTTCAGAGAGGGAGTCCGTCTCTTCGACGCCACCGATGTGCTCGAGGCCGCAGATGCATTTCACACCTTCGCGCTCCAGGTCTTCCAGCAGTCGATCACAGAGAAGCTTTTCGATCTCTTTGGGGCGAGCGATGCAGCAGCCCATTGAGAAACGCTCCACCTGCCTGCTGCTTGTGCCGGAAACGTCGACGGATCTTTCGCATCTCGGCCTCCACTCAGATTGGTGGAAGAGGGCCAGCAGCGCGCAGGCAGTCACGACGCCAAAATACTGGTCGGAAGGCACTCTGGGCCTGGAGCTCGTGCAGATGTGTCGTCCCGCGGCGCATTCGACGAAAGTCACATTCGTGATTGCCGACGGCGATGTCGCTGATGCCGCCCGCGGCTGGGAAGTCCCTGCGGCAACCTTGTCAGGAATGGCATGGAGGCTGATGCCGGAGTCTTGGTCAACGAATGAGCTGGGGTTCGACATTGGATCTGTCTTGTCTGCGGCGGTGAGACGCCGACTCAGAGTCCTCGTTGCCGCGGGGCAAGACGGGGCAGCCGGCGTTGAGCGGGACACCCGGACTCAAACCAACGTCGATGAAGCCGAAGAGGTCAGACTCATGCTGGCGGTTACGTGGAGCCAGATGGAGTCGATCACGGGCATCAGTGAGCAGACCTTCTATGACTGGAAACGGAATCAAAGGACAGCACGCCCGTCGACGCTTAGAAAGCTGAAGAGGCTTCTCGCGCTGGTTCGCGCAGTGACAAGGCAGCGTGGCGCTGACGCGGCATCCGAGTGGTTCCAGGCAGGCGCTCCAAGTCCGGTCGAACTGATGATCAGCGGGAAGATGGAGGCCGTCGAGGCTCAGGTCGGCATGATGCTGCCGTCCGCAATCGCGGCCGGTTCTTCGAGTGTCGAAGTCATTGGAGCCGAGGCGGAGCACACGCCGCTTGTCGGTCAGACCTCCGCCCGCCGGCCCAAGGCCACGACGCGGCCTCATCGCAGTTCGCGCGTTCCGAATCGTGATCGATAGAGGACTGCCAGACCCATGGCCGGAGGCCGTAAGGGATGCCGCTTCGCGGTTCGAACAAGGCGATCTCGTGAGAGACCCGCCGTTCTTCTACTGGGCAAACACGGCCCACCCTGTGTGGGACGTGACGGTGGATGTCGCCGCGCGCGGCGAGCAAGATCCTCTCATCGCACTGGACCCGGGAGATGGTCCGCCACTGGGCATCATCACCACCCAAACGTGCGATCTCGACGAGGCTGTCCCCAAGAAGCCTTGGTTCCACGTCGCGCCCGTGGTCGGGGCGGATGCCTTCCCGGACGAGGATCTCGCCAGCATCCGCGCACAGAAGTACGGCTACCTCTATGCTCTGCCCCCAATCCCCGAGAAGCCGGGCATGTGGGTGGCCGATCTCAGAGTGGAGTTCCCGATCGAGAAGGGGTGGCTCGTCGGCACGACGCCGATTCGCTGTCTGTCGAGTCTGCAGGAAACCCGCGACTTCGCCCGCAAGCTCGGCCTCATCCGGGCCCGCCCCGCTCTTGATGGCCCATCGGGCCTCATCGTGCAGGATCTGAGGAAGTCGATCGGGAAGTTGAAGCCTGCCAGTCGAGCACAGGTGCTTGATAGTCTCCCTCCTGACGGCGTGGGCGTGAAGCTCATTGGCACCGGGCGTGAAGTGACGGGCCTTCAGCTCTACGTCCTGAGTGAGAGAGACACGCCGAGCCCTGACACGCGAGCCTGGTTCGAGGAGTGGCGCGATCGGTTCGAAGCGGAGGTCCCCGCGGATTTCGACTTCCTCGGCACCGTATTCGGGAACCTCGCAGCCCTGAGCGCGCTGGTCTACCGCGATCTCGTGCAGCTCGACTTCTCGTAGGGCTCGACGCCGCAGCGGGTTGGCCAGAACCGGGCTCGCTTCTGCTCTCCGCCCGCCGGCACGGCATTAGCGGCCCCTGATCACGGGCCGCACAGCCAGGCCGGTGTCCTCGTTGAGCAGCAGCAGTGCGTCGACATTGGTCGCACCCTCGAGCACGACCTTGTCGAAGCTCCCGTCTGCTGCGGTGGCACTCTCGCGCACGTAGCGCACGGGCTGGCGCTCGGCGAGGCGCCCTGAAGAATGCCGCCTCTCGTCCCTCTCAGGGCTTGTCGGGGAGCCCTGGCAGACGTAGAATAGTTTACCGTATTGGTAATGATTTCGTCAGGGTGGCGAGTGGAGATTGTCTTCTCGAGTAAGCGTCTTCAGCAGCAGTGCGCCACTGAGGCGCAGCGCAAACGGAGCTTCCCTCACTGCGCCTCCCAGCTCAATCGACGGCTCGGACAGATGGAGGCCGCGGACAGCCTGGCAGTGATGGGGACTCTCCCTGGCCATTGCCACGAGCTCTCAGGCGATGTCCAAGGGCGTCTCGCGGTGGACGTGAACGGCAACTATCGCCTTAGGGCCTATCCCGATAGGGATGTGCGTGCGGGGCGTTCGTGGACCGAGCGG
>JBAXRL010000383.1:0-3647 GCA_037131205.1 Actinomycetes bacterium
TGCCGTCGGCGAGCCAGGCCTGCGCCTGGAACGGCTTCGCCGAGGAGCGCCAGAAGGTGACCATGCCGGGGTCGCCCCAGCGCTCGACGATCTCACCGTCGGGGGCGGCCAGCGCGGCCACCGCGTGGTGCACGCTCTCCACGGTGCCGCCGCGCCGCGCCTGGATGATGATCTCGGGATGCTGCTTCACGGTCATCGTGACGCGAGTGTACCGCGCGCCGGCGGGCGCGGCATCCCGGCGGACGGCGCTCCGGCGGACGCGGCGAGCCGGCGCACGCGGCGTCCCGGCGGGCGCCGCGTCCGCCGCCGCCGCGCGGCGGCTCGCGCCGGCCGGCGCGCGGCGGTAGCATGCCGCCATGCGGTACCGCACCTTCGGCAAGCTCGACTTCAAGCCCTCGGCCCTCGGCTTCGGCGCCATGCGCCTGCCCGTGCTCGCCGGCGCCGACGGCAAGCCGGATTTCAAGCGCATCGACTATCCGGCCGCCACGGCGATGCTGCGTCGCGCCATCGACGGCGGGGTGAACTACGTCGACACCGCCTGGGTGTATCACGAGGAGCAATGCGAGCCCTGGCTCGCGGAGGCGCTGAAGGACGGCTACCGTGAGAAGGTCAAGGTGGCCACCAAGATGCCCGTCTGGAAGGTCGACAAGCCGGGCGACTTCGAGCGCATCCTCGACGCGCAGATTGAGCGCCTGCAGACCGAGCGCATCGACTTCTACCTGCTGCACAGCCTCGATGCCGCGCACTGGAAGGGCGTCGTCGAGCAGGGCCAGCTCGCCGCAGCCCAGCGCGCGCTCGCCGACGGCCGCATCGCTCACCTGGGCTTCAGTTTCCACGGTACCTACGACCTGTTCGAGGAGGTCCTTGCCGCCACCGACCTCTGGGACTTCTGCCAGATCCAGCTGAACTACATGGACGAGGAGTATTCGGCCGGCCGCCGCGGCCTCGAGCTGGCGGCCGGCCAGGAGCTGGGCGTGATCGTCATGGAGCCCATCCGCGGCGGCATGCTGGCGCGCAACCTGCCGCCGCGGGTCGCGGCGGTCTGGGCCGAGGCGCGGGTTCCGCGCTCCCCCGCCGAGTGGGCGCTGCAGTGGGTGTGGAGCATCCCCGAGGTGTCGTTCGTGCTCAGCGGCATGAGCACGATGCAGCACGTCGAGGAGGATCTGGAGTACGCGGCGCGCTCGCGCCCGGGCCTGCTTGCGGACGATGAGCTCGCCCTGGTCGCGCGGGTGCGCGACCTCTACCGCGAGCTCAGCCCCATCCCGTGCACGGCCTGCCGCTACTGCATGCCGTGCCCCCAGGGCGTCGCCATCCCCGACATCCTCGAACTCTACAACGACGCCCACATGTACGGCGACGTGTCGCGCCAGCGCTTCTTCTACACCTGGCTCGACGAAGACGAGCGCGCCGACAGGTGCACCGCCTGCGGGGAGTGCGAGGGCAAGTGCCCGCAGGGCATCGCCGTCAGCGGCTGGATGGAGAAGGCGCAGACGTTTCTGGCCGGGTGAGGCCGGGGGAGGCCGGGGGAGCCACCCTCGGCGCCCGGCGCCCCGCCCTCGACGCCCGGCGCCCCGCCCTCGACGCCCGAGCCTCCCCCGGGGTATGCTCGCGCGGAGGAGTCCGTCCACCGGCCGGGGGAGACTGGGTGAACCTGCGCATCCTGTTCGTCGAAGACAGCCCCGACGACGTCGCGCTCATGCTCGGCCGCCTGCGCAAGGCCGGCATCGAGCCCGCTTGGCAGCGCGTGCAGACCGGGGATGCGCTTCGCGAGGCGCTGGCCGGCGAGCCCTGGGAACTGGCCCTCGTCGACTACAACCTGCCCGGTTTCGGTGGCCTCGAGGCGCTCGCCGTGATTGCGGAGGTGGCTCCCGACGTGCCCTCCATCACGGTCTCCGGCGCGATCAGCGAAGAGACCGCCGTGGCCACCATCGGCGCCGGCGCCGTGGACTACGTGCTCAAGAGCAATCTCACGCGCCTCGCGCCCGCCGCCCTGCGCGCCGTGGAGGGCGCCGCGCTGCGCCGCCGGCAGCGGCGCGCCGCCGCGCAGGCCCAGCAGACGCAGTTCGCCATCGACCACTCCTCCCAGGCGATCCTCTACGTCAGCGAGGGCGGCGTCGTCCTCTACGTCAACGCCGCCGCCGAGCGCCTCGGCGGAGTCGCGGCCGACGAAGCCGTCGGTCAGAAGATCTGGGCCTGGATCCCGGCAGCCGACGAGCGGCGCTGGGCCGCGCTGTGGCGCGCCGCCGCGCAGGCCCCCGTCGTCGACTTCGAAGCCACGGTGCGCCTCCCCGGCGGCGAGGAGCGCCTGATCTCCGCGACCCTCGACCATCACGAGCGCGACGAAGACTCCTTCGTCATCGTCTACGCCCGCGACATCACCGCGCAGCGCGCCGTCGAGCGGCGCGCCGCGGAGAGCGAGGCGCGCTACCGGCGCATCGTCGAGATGGCCTCAGAGGGCATCTGGGCAGTCGACGAGCGGCACGCCACCACGTTCGTCAATCCGCGGATGGCGCACATGCTCGGCTACGAGCCCGAGGAGATGATCGGCCGCGTGGACAGCGACTTCATGTTCGCCGAGGACCTGGCGGCGCAGCAAGCCCGGAGGCAGGCACGCAAGAAGGGGTTGCCGGGCGCGTACGAACGTCGCTTCAGGTCCAGGGACGGTGTCGAGCTTTGGATCAGCGTGTCTTCGGTGGCCGAGCTGGGGCCGGAGGGGGAGTTTCTGGGCTCGTTCGCGCTGTGCACCGACATCACGGAGCGCAAGCGGGCCGAGGACGCCTTGCGCAAGAGCGAGACGCACTTCCGTGCTTTCTTCGAGCAGGCCAGCGTGGGCATGACCACCACGAGCCCCGAGAAGGGCTGGCTGGAGGTCAATGACGCGTTGTGCGGCATGCTGGGCTATGCGCGCGAGGAGCTGGAGCGCTCGACCTGGGCCGACCTGACCTACGCCGACGATCTTGCGGCGGACGTGGCGCAGTTCGAGCGGCTGGTGAGCGGCGAGATCGACCACTACGCCCTGGACAAGCGCTTCGTGCACAAGAGCGGCAGCCTCGTATACACGCATCTTGCCGTGCGCGGCGTGCGCAAGGACGACGGCGGTTTCGCCTACATCGCCGCCGTGCTGGAGGACATCACCGAGCGCAAGCTGGCCGAAGACGCCCTGCGCGAGAGCGAGGAGCGCTTCGAGGGGTTCGCGGCGCACTTTCCCGGCTATCTGTTCATGCAGGACGAGGAGCGCCGCTACGTGTACGTGAACCGGCGCGAGGACACTGACGGAGACGTGCCTCGTGAGGAATGGTTCGGCAAGACCCCGTCGCAGGTGTGGGAGGGCGAGGACGCGCTCGCGGAAGAGGTCAGGGTCCAGCGCGCCCTGGATGGAGAGCTGGTCGACGAAGTCGTGCCCTGGATGCCGCCGGAGGTGTACCAGCACATGCACTCGATCTACTTCCCGATCCCTCGCGTGGGCAAGCCGCCGCTGATCGGCGGTCTCTCGATCGACGTCACGGCGCAGGTGGAGGCCGAAGAAGAAGTGCGCCGCCAGGCGGAGCAGCTACGGCGCACCGTCGAGGGCGCCGTGCTGGCCATCAGCCTTGTCGTCGAGACCCGCGACCCCTACACCGCCGGTCACGAGCGCCGCGTCTCCGAGC
>JBAXRL010000384.1:0-3638 GCA_037131205.1 Actinomycetes bacterium
GCGATCAAACCCCAACGAGTCCCGGGCACCGGCGCGTAGCCGGCCACGACGTCCTGGCGGTTGAGGCCGCGAGTGCGTTCGGCGCCGTCCTGACCGGCCACCACGCGCTGGACCACGTTCTCGGACATCAGATCCGTCCCCACCAGCCCCGTGTCCGGATGCTGGATGACGCGACCGTTTCCATCAACGACATACACGCCGCCGCTCACCCCCACGCGCAACTTGGCGATATCGCCGCTGAGGGCGCTGACCGACGTCGCCCCCACATGGAACATGCCGACAAGAACGCCGTTGAACTCCCCCTGCGGTCCAATGATCGGGACGGCGACGGCTACCACCTGAGCGCCGTCGATGCCGTCGGTGGATATGTCGGAGTAGACCGGTCTCGACGAGCGAAGGAGCTGGGCGAAGTATGGACGGGATGACCAGTCGGCCCCGACGTCCTGAGGACGCTTGGGCCAGGCGGCGGCGAAGGTTCCGCGTGCGTCAAGGACCACCGTCCCCGCATCGAAGACAGACAGCTTGTTGGAAGCGGAGGCAAGAGCCAGCTGTTGTCGATCAGATTGGCCGCCGGCAACGTCCGCTTGCCGGGTCAGGCTGCCGAGATCCAGAGAGAATTGGCTGATCTCGGTTGCCAGGCTGGCTGCCGAGAGGCGAGCGAGCTCCTGGTTCTTCTGTATGGCCTGCTGCTCCGTGACGCGTCCGTAGGCGTAGACGGCCACGACAGCCACGGCAAAGAGGATGACGACGGCGGGGACAAACGACCACGCGAGGATTCTTATCCGCAAGCGACTGCGCATGAAGACAGGCCGAATCCCGATGACCTGAACCGCCGCCTCTACTGGGCGGCGTTAGTCTGAGCCGCTTCGACCTGGCGGCTCACGGCGTGCAGAATGTCGACCTTTGCCTGGCCGACAGTGAAGATCTGCGTGAAAGCATCGTCGAGCAGTCGGGTCGCCTCGTCCATGTTCCTGGCAAACACCTCCTGGACCACGGAGTAGCCCTCCCGGTGCGGCGCGGCGAACACGTCAAGGTCCATCCCCTTGGCCTTCTTCGGGTACTGCTGCTTCACGAATCCTTGCCAGGCCGCCATGAGGGACAGGCGCGCCGGCTGCAGCAGGTTCGCCTCGGCCATCGCCAGCCCGTACTCCCTGCCCACGAGGAACTTCACCAGCTCCCAGGCCTCTCGTGGGTGCTGCGTTCTCGAGTAGATGCCGAATCCGTCGGTCGTGCTGAGGGTGACTCGCCCGGCCGGCCCCGCCGGGATCGGCGCCACTCCGATGCGAAAGTCCGAGTGTTCGAGGATGCCCTTAAGAGCCCAGGAGCCGTCCTCGACCATGGCGAGCTTGCCCTCGGAAAACGCCGCCTGGGTCCCCACGTTGTTGACATCCGTGAAGGTCGCCATGACCTTGTCGTCCCACATCCGCGCCCGCACCCACTCAAGAGCCGCCAGGGCTTGAGGGCTGTCGATGTCGCATTTCGGCGCGTCCTTGGGATCTACGATGTGGCCGCCCCAGGCATTGATATGTACTTGCAGCCGGTCCCAACCGATGTCGATCATGCTGCCCCAGATGTCGGTCGTGCCGTCGCCGTTGGTGTCCCGAGTCAGCCTCTTCATGGCCGCAAGGTAGTCCTCATGAGTCCAGGAGGCGTCAGGGTAGGCGACCTTGTACTGGTCGAAGATGTCCTTGTTGTAGTAGAGGACGAGCGTGCCCTGATACTTGGGCACGCCGAACTGACGGCCGCCGGCATCGAACATGGCCTTGTACTGCGCTGGGTCCCAGTCGGCCACGATCGACTTGTCGAGGTCGGTCTCGACGTACTTCCTCAGGTCGAGCACGTAGCCCATCTGCGCCCAGGCGGGGAAGAAGCCGCAGGATCCCTGGAACACGTCGGGTGCGTTCCCGGCCTGCATGTCGAGGGGCATCTGGTCGATGAGGTTCTCCGGGTCGGGCGTGTAGAAGACGCTGAGGTCCGGATGCTCGGCGCGGAACACAGCCAGTTCTCTCTGAGCCATGGGGGGGAACCACTCCGTGCGCCAATCCTGGTAGACGAGCTGCACCCTGCCCTGGCCTGAAGTGATCTCGGAGGCCTGATCGCCTCCGCACCCGGCAAGGACCAAGCAGGCTGCCAGAACAGCGCAGGCAAGAGGAACGACGCGCGGCGAAACCGACAGAGCAGCCCCGAGCCACGGCGGCGTACGGTGGCGACTTCCGGCGGGCGTCATTGCACCAGCTTCCGCTGCCGGGCGATGAAGACCGCCTCCGTGCGCGTGGCCGCTCCCAGCTTCATGAGGATGTTGCTGACGTGGAACTTGATCGTGGAGCGGCTCACGAAGAGCTTCTCGGCAATGTCGGGGTTGCTTAGCCCCGTCACCATCAGCTCGAGGATCTCGAGCTCCCGCCTGGTGAGCCCGTCTTCCTCCGGCGACTCCGTCGCCGCCTTGATAAGCACTGCGGCGGCCTCGGGCGCCAGGGTGGAGCGGCCTGCATGAGCCGCCCGGATGGCGCCCGCGAGCTCGTCGGCCGACACGTTCTTCAAGAGGTAGCTGAGGGCGCCCGCCTTGAGCGCGCCCTGCACCAGGTCGTCCTCCTTGTAGCTGGTGAGGGCGATCACCTGGACCTCGGGGCACGCCTCCTTGATGCGGCGGGTTGCCTCGGCGCCGTCCACGTCCGGCATGACGAGGTCCATGAGCACCACGTCTGGCCTCAGGGCGATGCACTTGCCGACGGCGTCCGCGCCTCCGGTGGCGTCGCCCACGTGCTCGAGGTCGTCGAACGCCAGCAGGAAGGCTGAGAGCCCGCTGCGCACGACTGCATGGTCATCGACGATCATGACCTTGATGGCACGGTCGGCGTCCATCGTGTCTCCCCTCACTCCAATGGCACAGGATACCGGGAATCGCGGCCTCAGGAAAGGCCACGCGGCATATCGGCCGCCGATGATCCACCTGGCCACCTGGCCGGGCTCAAGACCCGCCGATCTGTCAGGCGCAAGTCTCACCACGTGGCGGGCGCGTGCGAGAGGGTTTCAGGCCTACGCTGTGGCTGCAATGGGAGCCACAGGAGAACAACAAGGCTGCATCCGAACGGTCCTCGCCGAGGGCCAGCCCGCGGTCCGGGATGCTCTTCGCGACCTGATGACGCATGGCCTCGGCATGCAGGTGGTCGGCGAAGCCAGGACGCTCCAGACGCTGCAGCGCCAGGTGCAGGCGCTCCGCCCGGACCTCGCGATCGTGGACTGGGACCTCTTGGCCCAGTCCGCATCCGTGCTCGCGGGCCTGCGCGTCTGGTCGCCGGGTCTGCGCGTCGTCGTCATGGGGCTGCGTCCGGAGATGCGCCCCGCCGCCCTGGCGGCCGGCGCCGACGGCTTCTTCAGCAAGGTGGACGCACCCGAGGTCGTGGTCGGCGTCCTGCAGGCCTGTCCCAAGGCTATCGGTGAGACGACAGGGGGTCTGTCATGAACGAGTCGAGCGCCGCTCGCGCCAGCTCGTGGGCGAGCACGATCCACACGCCGGGACAAGTACGTCGCGGCGGTCCCCGAGATCCTGGGGCGCGCGCCGGTCAGGCCTGCGAGCTGCATCCGCACCCCGGGCAGCCGGAGGTCGACGACATCGGCATGCGCTGGGCGATCGCCTG
>JBAXRL010000385.1:0-3634 GCA_037131205.1 Actinomycetes bacterium
CCGTCAACGAGGTGTACGCGGAGTACTTCAGCGAGCCCTACCCGGCGCGCTCCACGGTGCAGGTGGCGCGCCTGCCCAGGGACGTACGCGTCGAGATCGAGGCGATCGCCGTGCGCTGAGCCTTCCCGGCCGGCCGCGCCGGCAGAGTCCTGCTACCTCCGCTTGTCCATCTCGCGCTGGATCTCGGCCTCGCTGGGGACCTCGCTGTGGCGGCCGTAGGCGTCCCACGCATTGAACGCCAAGCCGATGCCCCAGCCGAGGAGCACCCACCCGGGCCAGAAGTAGCCGGGCCCGGTGAAGTACCAGACCCCGACCAGGAAGGCGTTGACGATGACGTAGGCAGCCAGGTGCGCTTTGAAATCGCGCTTGCGCTTGATCGCCTTGATGGCCTGCTCGCGCAGCTCCTCGTCGGTAGCCATCGCAGTCTCCTCCTCCTCAGTGTCGGTGCGGCCGGTCTGAACGCCGTCTGAGGATTCTATCGGCAGCGCCCTCGCCATGTGAGAGAATCCGGGCCGCAATCGAGACCCGCGCGCCGCACCACGCGGCCGCTTCCGCCGTGGAGGGCACACCATGATCGAGCGCTACACGCTCCCCGAGATGGGCGCGATCTGGACCGAAGAGGCCAGGATGCGCGCCTGGCTCGACGTCGAGATCGCCGCCGTCAAGGCTTGGCACAAGCTCGGCAAGGTGCCCCGCGAAGCCGTCGCGGAGATCGAGGCAAAGGCGGACTTCGACGTCGCCCGCGTCGCCGAGATCGAGGCGACCACGAACCACGACGTCATCGCCTTTCTCACCAACGTCGCGGAGTACGTGGGGGAGTCCAGCAAGTACGTGCACTACGGCATGACCAGCAGCGACATGCTCGACACCGGGCTGGCGCTGCAGCTCAAGCGCGCCGGACTCCTGCTGGAGCGCGACCTCATCGCGCTCGGCGAGGTGCTCAAGCGGCGCGCCTTCGAGCTCAAGGATACCGTGCAGGTGGGGCGCACGCACGGCATCCACGCCGAGCCGATCACCTTCGGCATGAAGCTCGGCATGTGGGCCTTTGAGGTCAGCCGCCACCTCAAGCGCATGCGCACGGTCACGGTGAGCGCGTCGGTCGGCAAGATCAGCGGCGCCGTGGGCGCCTACAACAACATCGACCCGCGGGTGGAGGATCTGGTCTGCGAGGAGCTGGGCCTGGGACGCGAGCCGATCAGCAACCAGGTGGTGCAGCGCGACCGCCACGCCGCCTTCCTCAGTTGCATCGCCATCGTCGGCGCCAGCCTCGAGAAGTTCACCACCGAGGTGCGGCACCTGCAGCGCACCGAGGTGCGCGAGGCCGAGGAGGCGTTCGGCAAGGGCCAGAAGGGGTCCTCGGCCATGCCCCACAAGCGCAACCCCATCCTCAGCGAGCGCATGGCCGGCTGCGCCCGCGTGCTGCGCGGCAACGCCCTCGTGGGCATGGAGAACGTGGCCCTGTGGCACGAGCGCGACATCAGCCACAGCTCGGCCGAACGCATCGTCATCCCCGACAGCTGCATACTTCTCGACTACATGCTGCAGAAGACCACGCACCTTTTCGACACGCTCGTCGTGGACGAGGAGCGCATGCTGGCCAACCTGGGCCAGAGCTACCGCCTCGTCTTCAGCGGGGCGGTCCTGCTGGCCCTCGTCGACAAAGGCATGCCGCGCGACGACGCCTACCGGGTGGTGCAGGATTCGGCGATGCAGGCCTGGCGAGAGGGCGTCGACTTCGGCCTGCTCATCAAGCAGAACGCCGAAGCGATGGCCGCGCTGAGCCCAGCCGAAGTCGATGCGGCCATGGACCCCGATCAGTACACGGCGGGGCGCGACGTGATCTTTGGGCGACTCCAGGAGCTGGAATTCTGAGCCTCTGATCGAGCAGTGCGATTGTAATCTCGACGAGGCTGCCCCACGCAGCGTACAGTCAAGAGCGAATCATGACTGCGACACTTGACACCGGGCCTACACTGGAAGTGACCACCCTCGGGTTTCGGCTCGGGGAGCGAAACCGCCTTCGGGCGGTTTCTGCGTTCTAGACATGGCCCAGTCGGAGGTCCCGGAGGCGAACACGCGGCCCCGCGCCCGGGTTTACATCGACGGATTCAACTTCTATTACGCCGCGTACAAAGAAGGCGCCTTCGGCGCGTTCAAGTGGCTGGATATCGTCGCCTTTGGCGAGGCGCTCTTCCCCAAGTACGGCATCGACCTCGTGCGGTACTTCACCGCCAGAGTGAAGTCCCCGCCCTCTGACCCTGACCAGTCCTCGCGGCAGGATGCCTACCTGCGCGCCTTGGCCGTGCATCCCCGGGTATCGATTCACTTCGGCGCGTTCACGCGCCATCAGGTGACAATGCAGCGGGTGAACCCGCAGAGGGGCGGCTCTCGTGGCGTGCTGGTGTGGAAGGTCGAGGAGAAGGGTTCCGATGTGAATCTGGCGTCCTGGCTCGTCGCGGATGCATTTCGTGACGTTTTCGACGTCGCGGTGGTCGTCTCTGACGATTCGGACCTCATGGAACCCGTTCGTATCGTCAAAGACGAGCTCGGCAAGACAGTGGTGGTCGCACGGGTGCCGCGATACCGCACGGCGCCGGCCGGCTCTGCCACCAAGCGCCGCAAAGCCCTTCGCGCGAGTGTCTTCAATGGGCGGGTCGACTTCATCCGCGAGGTCCGTGAGCACCACTTCCGCAGGAGCCAGCTGCCCGACCCTGTCGCCCTCGCCGACGGCACTCACATCGCCAAGCCAAGCGCGTGGTAGCTCAGGACGGCTCCTCGAGAAGTACCCAAGAATACGCCGGAGCGGACGCGCCGGTCGGCGGCTCAACTGATCGCGGTCATTCGCCCCCGTCCTCGGCCAGCACCCCGCGCATGATCGAGCAGTTCTCGGCGGCGGCGCACCACGTGGCGCAGCCGTTGTCGAAGCGCGGGTTCTCCACAACGGCGCCGCAGCCGGGGCACTTGCGGCGCTGGTCGTCCTTGAAATACTCGATCGGCTTCCCGCAGCTCGGGCAGAGGACGTCGAAGATGTCGTCCGCGGTCCAGTTGATGCGGTCCTGACCGGGGCACCTGCCGATGTTCATCGCGCCTCCTCAGCCTCGCCGCCGCAGGGCGGCTCCTTTGCAAGTGGGATTCCCGCCGACGGCGAGGGCGAATCCACGGCGCCCCTAAAGGGGAGCGGCCCTCCGGCCGAGAAGGTAGAAGACAACCGACACGCGCCGGCGCAGCCGGCGCGCCCGAGGAGGGCGGATGGCCACCTGTGGCGCCTGCGGCAAAGAGATACGCGACGACGACTGGACCTGCGGCGCCTGCGGCGCGCCGGTGACCAGGGGCGGAGCGGCGGCCGGCTCGGGGGCGAGCTCCTCCGCCTACGAGCCCGCCTACGAGCCGCCGGCCGAGTACGGCGCCCCGGCGGCGTATGGCGCCCTGGCGGCCTACGGCGCCCCGGCCGCGCCCGCGGCGAAGGGCGGCCTCTCGCGCTCCACGGTCACCGTCATCATTGTGGCGGCGCTGGCCGTCGTGGCCATCATCGCGGTGTGGTTCTTCTTCGTCCGTGGCGCCGGCGGCACGTCCCCGTTCCTCGGCGCCTGGAACGAGCCCAACGGAGGGACGGCCAGCATCGTGATCAAGAAGC
>JBAXRL010000386.1:0-3628 GCA_037131205.1 Actinomycetes bacterium
GCCGCCACCGGGTCGCTGCAGGCCGCGCCGAAGAGCCTGCCCAGCGCGGCCCCGACGGCCGCCACCAGCGCCTACGAGTACATGGCGGAGCTCAGCGACGAGATCGGCCCGCGGGTGGCCGGCACGCCGGCCGAAGCGCGGGCCGCCGAGCGCGTCACGCAGTGGTTCACGCAGCTTGGCTACGAGCCCGCCGTGCAGGACTTCTCGTTCACCAGCGACGGCGCCTCCGGCGCCTCGGCCAATGTGATCGCCACGAAGACCGGCGCGAGCACGAAGCAGATCATCATCGGCGCCCACTACGACTCCGTGGCCGTCGGCCGGGGCGCCTTCGACAACGCCAGCGGCGTCGCCCTCATGATGCAGCTCGCCGACGCCCTGCGCGCCGCGCAGACGCCGTACACTCTCGTGTTCGTCGCCTTCGGCGCCGAGGAGGCCGGGCTCAAGGGCTCCAAGGCCTACTTCGACACCATGAGCGCCGCGCAGAAAGCCGCCACCGTGCTCATGATCAACTTCGATTCGGTCGCCGCCGGCGACACCGTGTGCGCCTACAGCAGCGTCGACCAGGCCTGGCCGCAGCTCACCCTGCGCAGCATGGCGCGGCGGATGGGCGCCACTATCCTCACCAACCCGGGTCTCAACAAGGACTACCCGTACGGGACCACCGGCGACTGGAGCGACCACGCGGTGTTCGCCAAAAACGGCATCCCCTACCTGTACCTCGAGGCCACCAACTGGCTGCTCGGCGACAAGGACGGCTACGTCCCGACCGCGAAGTGCGGCGAGATCTGGCACAGCAGGAAGGACACGATCGCCTACATCGAACAGCAGTTCCCCGGCCGCATGGAGGCGCAGCTCGAACTGGAATTCGACGCGCTGGCGGCGTTCCTCACGACGTACACCAGGTGACGTGACAGCCCGGGGAGGCGGGGGAGCGGGCCGGCTGCGCCGGCCTCCTCCCCCGCCTCCCCGGGCTCTACGTGCGCACGAAGTCGCCGGCCGGCAGTTCCATGAGGAGCGCGTCGCGCCAACTGCCGTCGGCGACGCGCTCGTACTCCCGCAGCACGCCCACCGGCCGAAAGCCCAGCTTCTCGTACACGTGGATGGCGCGCGCGTTGGCCGCCGCCGGGTCGACGGTCAGGCGATGGTGCCCGCGCTCGTCGATGAGCCAGGCGAGGAGCGTGCGCATGGCGTCGCCGCCCACGCCGCGCCCGTGCACGGGCGCCGAGACAAAGATGTCGAGGGCCGCCGAGAAGTAGTCGGGGTCGGTCTCCTCGTTGTACTGGATGCAGCCCACGACGGCGCCGTCCAGCACGATCGCAAAGGTGACGGCGTCGCTTTCGTCGAGACGCTCCCACTCGTCGCGGCGCCACCACTCCGCCACCTCAGGCTGGTCGAGGATGGCCAGCAGCGCCGGCCCGTCGACCACAGCGGCCGGCCGCAGGCTCACCAGGCGACCGCGCAGCACAGGTGGCGCGAATGCGGCGGGATCAGCGCTCATGACGGCAGACCAGCGCGGGTCGCGGCCGGCCTCATTCCTCCAGCGCCCGTCCGCGCCCCCGGCGCACCAGCAGCACGACGGCCGCCACCGCCACGAGGCCCGCCACGGCCACGGCGACGATGAGCCAGGTCGTGCTCCCCGACCCCGCGGTCTCGGCGGCGACCGCCCTGGGCCTCAGGTTCAGGTAGCTGTCCATGTTGAACGTGGAGAACCAGGCCGGCCCGCCCATGAAGCGCGTCCACCCGTCCCACCGCGCCGTGTTGACCGCCTCCAGCGTATCGGGGTAGTCGATCACGATGTACGGCGCCTCGACGTAGAAGATCTGCTGCATGCGATGCAGCAGGTCGAGGCGCTTCTGCGTGTCCAGCTCGCTGTACTGCTCGACGGCGAGCCGGTCGAACTCCGGGTTCGACCAGCAGGGGTCGTTCCACGTCCAGATCTGGTCGGTGATGAAGCTGGACAGCGTGTCGCCGGGATCCATGTAGCCGCCCCAGTCCCACAGGTACATGTCGTAGTCGGGAGCGTACGTGTCGCCGCCGTTTGTGGTCGCGTACAGCATGTCGGACAGCGCGCCCGGGTCGATCACGGTGAAGTCGATCGCCAGGCCGATGTCCCGGAACCAGCCGGTGATCAGCTTGCCCTGGATCTGGCTCGCCTGGGAGTCGGTGCGCGCGTTCAGCCGCAGGCGGATGGGTCTGCCCTTGTATTCGCGCACGCCATCGCCGTCGGTGTCGCGGTAGCCGGCCTCGTCGAGGAGCTGCCGCGCCTTGTCCAGGTCGAAGCCGAAGGTCTCGTCGGGCGTGGGCTCGTAGTGCGCGTCGAAGTCGGCCGGCCACTGGCCGGGCGTGATGATCGTGGTCCCCGGCTGCGCGTAGCCCCCGTAGCCGAGGGCGACGCACTTCCGCCGGTCGACCGCCCACGACAGCGCCTGACGGAACTTCACGTCGCGCAGCACGGGGTGGCCCCTGGAGGCGGGGTCGGCGTAGACGTTGAAGCAGAGGTAGTCCCAGGACAGGACGTTGTACGGTATCGCCTCGAGGTCCGGATCGGCTGCCACCGTGGGGAACGTCGCCGCCGGCAGGCCATCGGCGCCGTCCAGGCGCCCGCTCAGCAGATCCTGGGCCATCACGTCCGGGTTGGTGTAAAACTCGAAGATGACCTCGTCGATGCGGGGGGCGCCCTTCCAGTAGTCCTTGTTGGCCTCCAGGCGCACGTACTGGCCCTTCTTCCACTCCACGCACTGGAAGGGGCCGCTGCCGATAAGCGGCGGTGAGTTGCGGTAGGAGACCTCGACGGTCTTCGCGTCGACCTTGCCCCAGATGTGCTCCGGCAGGACGTACACGTACATGCGCAGCATGTTCGCCTTGGGCCTGGAACAGATCACCCGCACCGTGTACTCGTCCACGACCTCGGCGCGCTTGATCAGCTTCGTGTGCGTGGCGTACGAGGCGAGCTGGTTCTCGACGATGTAGTTGAGGCTGAAGGCCGCGTCCTTGGCGGTCAGGGGCTCGCCGTCCTGCCACTTCACGCCGCGCCTGATGTGAAAGGTCCATACCTTGCCGTCGGGGGACGTCTCCCAGCTCTCCGCGATCTCCGGCCGCGGCGATCCGTCCTTGGCGTCGTAGCCCACGAGGAAGTCGTAGTTGAGGCACCAGACCTCGTAGGACGACCCGTAGCCGATGAACGGGTTGAGGTTCTCCACGTCCAAGGTCCAGGCCAGCCGGAGCGTGACCTTGCCGGCGTCCGGCGACGGGCTCTCCGCGGCGGCGAGAGCGCTCCACACGCCGCCCGCGAGCCCCAGGCTCAGCAGTACGAAGAGCGCAAGGAAGAAGGGTACACGAACGCGCACACGTGACGACTGGCCGGCCATCGGGGCCCCCCGAGTCAAACGCTTGCAGGCACGCTCTGTCGAACCGCACTATGCCGCATCATGGCCCAGCCGCCGGTGCAGGCGCAAGGGGGGCCGCCCAGCGGGGGCCGCCGCGCCCGCCGGAGCCGCCGCGTCCGCTGGAGCCGCCGCGCCCGCTGGAGCCGCCGCGCCCGGCGGCAGCCGCCGCAGCCCTGGGAGCCGCCGCGCCCGCCGGAGCCGCCGCGCCCGGCGGCAGCCGCCGCAGCCCTGTGAGCCGCCGC
>JBAXRL010000387.1:0-3619 GCA_037131205.1 Actinomycetes bacterium
AGCCCGCGGACGGCCGTGCATGGCGAGCAAGTTGAGGATGCGGCCTTCTCCACAGGGTCAGCGTCCCC
Organism: Actinomycetes bacterium; assembly: GCA_037131205.1. Lineage (GTDB taxonomy): Bacteria > Actinomycetota > Thermoleophilia > UBA2241 > UBA2241 > CAIXSE01. The sequence continues at coordinate 69 of JBAXRL010000387.1, forward strand.
CCCGCGGGGCGCTACCGGCCGGAAGCGCCGCGCGCCGGAAGCTCCGCCGGCCGGAAGCTCCGCCGGCCGGAAGCTCCGCCGGCCGACTTGCCGCCCGGGCCGCCGGCCGCCGGGGCGGCCGCTCCGGCCGCGCCGCCCGCCGGAAGCTCCGCCGGCGCGGCAGGGCTCCCACGCACGACCAGCGGCCGGGTCACGTGGTTCTCCTCGCCGCCGGGCAGGTGGATGCTCCAGTACGCCTCCCAGCCGAAGTCGGCCGGTTCGTTGACCACCGTGACGGGGGCTGCCGTGAGCGGATCGAGCTCGGTGAAGCCGCCGGTCGCTCCGGCCGGGCGCGTCACGTCGAGCAGTCGCCTGCTGGCGGGCAGCTCGAACGGCGTCCGTGCGAGCACGGGTCGCAAGGCGATGAGCACCGATTCCAGCGGGTCGATGCGCAGCGTGTCCTTCCAGCCGAGCTCGCCGGGGTCGGGGGCGCGCGCGTCTCCGTCGCGTGCCGCGCGCGCCAGCACCTGGACGTTGAAGGCCCCGAAGTGGATGCTGTGCGACTCGGCGCCGTCGTGCGTGACGCGCCAGAACTGCGTGCCGTCGCCGACCCGTGGCGGGGACGCCTGGGCGGCGTCCGCCACGTACTCCGTCGCCGGGTCGATGGCCGAGTACGGCACCGACGTGCGCACACCGCTGGCCGAGAGCGGCGCGTCCACGCCCAGCGTGGCCGTCTTGCGGCCGTACCCGGGGTCGAACAGATCGGCCACCATCTTGCCCTGCACGGGCAGCGTCAAGCGGTAGTCGCGGTCCAGCGGCGCGAAGGTGAGCGTGCCGGCCTCCTCGGGCGGGAAGTCGGGCGCGGGCGCAACAGCGCCGCCGTCCGCGCCGCCGCCACCGACGGCCTCGCCGCCACCGACGGCCTCGGCGCCGCCGCTGACGGTCTCGTAAACGGCGTTGTAGGCGGCCGTGGGCACGAGGATCGGGTCCTGGGAGGCGGCAAACGCGGCCGGCAGGGCGGCCTGCAGCCGCTCGAGGTCGAAGGCCGGCGCGGCGGCGCCTTCGACCTGGAGCTGCAGGATCGTGCGCGTGTTGGGTCCGTAGCCGGCGACGGTGCTCGGCGCGCCCCCGATGGCGGCCAGGTCGGGGTCCCCGGTGTAGTAGTCGACGCGGCTGTCGCCGGAGGGCGCCGGCGCCGGGGCGTCGTTGTAGAGGATCAGCCTGGAGCCGTCCGGAACCTGCGAAAAGTCGACGACCACATCGGCGCGCTCGCCCGGAGCGAGGTAGAGCGTTCTCCAGGTGATGCCGACGATCACGCGCTCGGCGCCCGTCCCGCGGCCTGTGCCGCCGCCCATCCCGCCACTCTCGGGGGCGGTCTCCAGAGCGTAGCCGATCGGCGTGTTCGGCAGCGGCACGGCCTGCGGCAGGAGGCCGCCGTCGTTGCCGATCTGGATCATGGTGGGGCCGGTGGCGCGCGGGTCCGGTACCCCGCCCGCGCGCCCGTCCGTCGGCCAGCCCACCGGCCAGCCGCCGGTGGCCGGCGGCACCGCCGCCAGCATCGGCACCTCGCCCGAGTCGGTCTGCAGCTCGGGCGCGCCTCCGGGACCTGTCGTCACGACCTGGTTCGAGACCGCGTAGTAGAGCTGGAGGTTAAGGGCGCGGTCGCCGCAGGCGTTGAGGATGCGCAGCCGGTAGGCCTTGCGCTCGACCTTGGCGTAGGGGTAGGCGGCGCCGTTGACGAGCATCGTGTCGTGAAAGGCGTTGGGCGCCACCGAAGGGCTCGGGGTCCCGGGATTCTGCCTGGGCTCGTAGCCGGTGGTCCCGAAGAGGGGGTTGGCCACCGGGCCGTTCACCGTGCCGTCGTAGCCCGTCCAGTACCAGGGCAGGTAGTCCCAGCGTCCCTTGGCGTTGAGGTCGTCTCTGTCGATCGGGTTCTGGTTGGGCATGTAGACGTGTGGATACCAGAGGGCGCCGCGGCCGCCCCAGTGGGCGAGGTCCCATGTCGGATCCTGCACGCGGAGCTGTTCGGGGCCGGGGACGAACGTCTTGTCCTCGATGATGAGGGGCAGCTCGGCGGCGGGGATCGTGCCGGCTTCGACAGGCGCGTCGATCGCGCGGCTCGACGCCGGCTCTCCGGCGTTGCCGGCGACGAGCTCGTCGTCGACGGGGTCGCCGATGAGATACGGCGTCGCCGCGCCCGCGTAGACGCTAAGGCGCGTGAGGCCGAAGGTGTCGTCGCGCAGGTACAGGAAGCGGGCGCTCTGGTCGTTGGGGAAGTACAGCGTCGTGGCGCCCGCGCCCGGGTCGTTGGTGGCCCCGGGCGTGCCCTCGTCGACCGGCCTGCCCGCGGCGTCGAACCACATATCCGGGACGTTCGTGAGACTGGGGCCGGCGCCGTAGGGCGAGCGCTCGCCGGCCGGCGTCACCCACTGGTACTGCGAGCCGCCGCTGATCCACGGCGTGAGTCCGCCGTGCAGGTGCAGCGACGCGCGGTTCTGCGGGTACGTCCTGCCGCCGCCCAGGGGGCCGGCGCCGGCGCCGGGGACGGTGGCGTCCACCGGCAGGAAGAGCTTGCCGGCGCTGCCGGCCGGCAGCTCGTTGACGAACTTGATGCGTACCGCACGGCCGCGACGCGCCTCGATCAGCGGCCCCAGGCAGTGGATGGCCGCCGGCGCCACCGTGTTCCGCCCGTTCGCGTCGGTGCCGGAGTTGAGCTGCACGTAGCCGCGCAGCCGGGTCCGCGGCAGGTCGCGGTGCAGCTTCTCCGCGTACTGGCGCACGGCGATCTCGTAGTAGTCCGCGCCCGGATAGGTGGTCGTGTCGGGCACGGCGACGGGGATGTATTGGCCGAGGTCGTTGGCTGCCGCCGCCCCCACGCCGGGCAGCGCGTCGATGAACTTGCGGAGGAGGGGGCTGTTGGCCCAGTTGGCGGCGCCGCCGAAGTAGTCGGGCGTGGCGCGCGGGTCGAGCCGCGGCGGTGGGGGCGCGGGCTTGCCGATCGTCGTCTGGACGGCCCGGGACGCCGCGTTCTGCCGGTCCGCCTCCGTGGGGCCGTCGGCCATCATGGCGACGAGGTCGCGCCTGGTGTACGAGATGGCCCCGTTGGTGACGCCGGCGTCGGCGCTCGTGGCGCCGCGCGGCGCCACGCCGGCCCGCGGCGCCTTCTGGGCGCCGCAGGCGCCCAGGGCGCCGGCGATGGCGGCCGTCGCGAGAAGCGCGGCCAGCGCCGCGGCGACCCTGAGTGCCCGAACGTGCAGATCGCCCTCCTTGCCGCTGCGGTGCGTGATCCGGCTGATTGTGGACGGGCGGCAAATGGTACCATACGGTCCCGCCACGTCATCAGGCTCCAAGCCCGTCTGGAGCCTTGCATCGCCGCAAAGGGGCAGAAGTGAAGCTTCCGGCAGTCACCGTTGTCCCGGTCGCGCCCGTCGTCCCGGTCGCGCCCGTCGTCCCGGTCGCGCCCGGCATCCCGGTCGCGCCCGTCGTCATCATCGGGCGGCCGGCCTGAGACCCCGGAGTCTCCTCAAGCTCGCCCTCACGGGCATCACCAGCAACCCGCTGCGCAGCTGGCT
>JBAXRL010000388.1:0-3616 GCA_037131205.1 Actinomycetes bacterium
TTAATTGTGGCCTTCATAGTAATATTGGTGATTTTCCTTGGCTAACGTCCCCGATCACCTGCTCCCACTTGCTTTTGGCACCAAAGCCTGCTCCGCAGGCGACGTGCCAAAAGTGCCGACGGCATGGGAGTTAGGTGCATCGCCCGTTGGCAGATTCATTTTGGAGGAAGCTCGAAGCGACCGGCAAGAATACCTGGCACTGTGATGTCCTCATCCAATTCCTCCCAGCGCAGCGCAAAACCATTCACTTCGACTTCAACTTGCTTCAATTGTTGCTCCGTGGCCGCAGCCAGGCGGCTGAAACGGTCGGCGGGAAAACCGACAAAGCGCCCGTCATGAAGTTCGATATATATTGTTCTTCCTTCGGTCCAAGCACGCACAGCGGTCGGTTCCAAGGAAATCGGTGGTTCAGCGAGGATGGCGTTCATAATATGCTTTTCTGAGTTCTTGTTGATTTTCAAAAACGAGGCGTTCGATCTGTCGCAGATCATGCGATCTCACGCCCCGGTTGCTTGCGAGAAAAATGGAAGGCTCCAGCCAGAATTTGCAGTCTCCGTCGGGCGTCCGGACATGGATATGGGGAGGCTCACTTCCCTCGTCGGTGTAGAAGTGAAAACGGAAAGATCCAATGCGCAGAACTGTCGGCATGGATTCACCTTACCACACGCAACGTTGCAGGGGAATATTTTTTGCCAACGTCCGCCGTCAGGAATCGCTGGCTGGCGGAAAGGGTTGATCGCAGAAACCGGAAGTGAAGGCACTTGGCCTGCTCTTCTGCCAGCAGGCCCTGTGCCTGAACGCCGAATTACGGGAGCTTCCGCTCGAAAGTTGTATCGGCCAGCGATTAACTGCACGGCCTTGGGCTTTATTGGATTTCTGGAGTATCTCGGGCGGCATGCCATACACGGATTACCTCGATCAAACTGGCATCATCATTGAGTCGGTATATGATTCGACAGGGAGAGACGATCACCTCGTGCAAATCCTGCTGATTGAACTCCGGAACGACTCGTCCCATGCGAGGATGATCCTGAAGCATTTCAACCCTGGCCACAATTCGGTAGCCAAAATGTTCAGCCCGTTGCGGGCTATCTTTCGAAATATATTTTACAAGGCTCCGTAGATCTCGGTGTGATGTCCGAGACCAAATTATTCGGTGAGCCATGTCGCCAATTGCTTTTTGATTTCTTCGTGCGGGATGGTGTCGCCGCGGTCGATGTCATCAATGCCTTTTTGAATCGCCGCCATAAACTCCACGCGATCAGCGATTTGATCAATTGAAGCATCATCGGGAAGTTCCTGAATCGCGTCTAAAACAAGCTCTTTTTGGCTCATGGAAATGAATCTACCACCAACATGTCAGCGCGGCAATATTTCTGTTGCCCAACGTCCCCTGTCACCTGCTCCCACTTGCCTTTGGCGCAGATCCTGCGTCCGCAGGATCTGTGACAAAAGTGCCGAAGGCATGGGAGTTAGGTGGACAGCTCCCGTTAGCCCATATCTCTTTCAAGCAAGTCATCATTCCGAAACAGCCTTTCTCCCCGCATGACGTAGACGATGTAAACGAGCTCATTCTGTGAGCGATAGAAAACACGAACTGGTGGAATGACAAGTTGGCGATACTGTGTGCCTTTGAGTTCGGCGGGCACTGACCCGAATGGCGCTAACTTAAGGGGGGTTTGGGATGGTTTCTGCTTCTGGAAATCGGGGTGGTTTCCGGGGTTTCCAAGATCAGTTTTTGGGTGATCTCGCGCATCTCGTCGATGATTTTGTCCAGTGCCCTGTGGTTGGCAATCGCCTGCTTCATTTTTTCCGCCTGACAGGGGGATAATCCCCGTGTGACGGTTTTTGCCCGTACCTTTCTTGTCCACCTCCAGGCCCGGGGCGGCTGCGGCAGGACGCTTCCTTGGCTCAATCTCTCAAAATTGCCAAGTTTGGAGGCAAGAAGTCGGTAGCGGTTTTTAAGTCGGCGAATTTCCTTTGCGCCCAGAGTTGCTTTTTTCACGTTTTTTTATTCTACGCTTGCAGTCAATAACAAGTATATATACTTGTTATTTATGCGCCACTCAACACCTTTCTTCCGGGCTTTCGGCCCCCTGCTTTTCGGCAAGCCGCCGGTTTCGGCCCTCGCGGAGGCTTTTGCCAATTTCTCCCAATGCAGCTCCCTTTCCCAGCTTCGCAAGGCTTTTGGCTCCTACATCCCCCAGGCATTGCTCGCGCGCACGCCCTTCGGCGACAACAGCCGTCGGCGCATCTTTTCCCTCGATGTCGTGTTCTGGAGCTTTTTCGACCAGGTTCAAACGCCCAACGGAGCCTGCCGCGAAGCGGTTCGCAAGGTCATGGCCTTCACGCGCCGAAAATTCCCCAGCCAGAAGGAGGCCCCAATGAGCCCAAAGACCGCCGCCTACTGCAAGGCCCGCGCGAAAATTCCCCTCGATGTGATGAACAAGATCAACGCCCATCTTGTTGACCGCATGCAAAGTCATATCCCGCAGGACGAACTCTGGCATGGACGCCACGTCAGACTCGTGGATGGCACAGGCATCTCGATGCCCGACACTCCGGACAACCAGGCCCGATGGCCTCAAAGCAAGAGCCAGAAGGCGGGCTGCGGCTTTCCTTCCATGACCCTTGCCGGCATTTTCTGCCTGCTCACCGGAGCGCTTGTCCAAGCGGCTCACGGCGACCGGCACACGCACGAAAGCAAGCTTTTCCAAAAGCTCTGGGGTGCTTTGAAAAGTGGCGATCTGCTGGTCGCCGATCGGGGGTTTTGTTCCTTCGGAACCTTCGCCTCCCTGCTCGCTCTGGGCGTGGATTCCCTCATGCGCCTGCCGGAAAAAAAGATCCGCAAGGCTCTCGGATCCCTGCTTCCCAAATCGGAAAACTTCGATGTGATCGTGACTTGGAAACGCCCCGCGCAACGCACTCCCTCCCAGACGAAAGAAGAGTTCGCTCTCCTCCCTGAGAGCCTCCTCGTGCGAGTTGTCCGCTACACCATCGCCCATCCGGGATTCCGCACTCAACGCGTCACGATCGTCACCACGCTCCTTGATGCCTCCATTCCCGCCTCTGACCTCGCCGATCTCTACTTCAGGCGCTGGGGCATCGAACTCCATTTCCGCGAGATAAAAATCCACCTCAACATGGATGTGCTGCGCTGCCTGTCTCCGGACATGATCGAACGCGAATTGCGCATGCATTTCATCGCCTACAACCTCATCCGTTCTGTGATGCAAAAGGCCGCCCTCACCCACGACGTTGACCTCAAGCGCCTCTCCTTCAAAGGCTGCTTGGATACCGTGCGCCAATTCGCCAACGCCGCCGGTGGGGCCGAAGATAAGCCCCGGACAATCTCGGCACTTGTTGAGGAAATGCTCCTGGCCATCGCCCGTGATCCCGTCCCTCTTCGCCCGGGTCGCAGCGAACCCCGCGTCAGAAAACGCCGCCCAAAGAATTACCGCCTTTTGACCAGGCCACGACACGAAATGGCGGCCTTGCCCCATCGAAAAGTCGGTGTCGAAAAAACTCCCAAAACCGGCTTAAGTTAGTGCCATTCGGGGCCAGCCCCAAAGGGCTTGCCGCACAATAACGGTGGAATATCTGCGTTCTGGATCAT
>JBAXRL010000389.1:0-3607 GCA_037131205.1 Actinomycetes bacterium
GGTACGCCTTGAGCTTGGCCAGCGTCTTGGCCTCGATCTGGCGGATGCGCTCGCGGGTGACGCCGAACTTCTGCCCGACCTCTTCGAGGGTGCGCGGGTTGCCGCCGGCGAGGCCGAAGCGCAGCTCGACGATGCGGCGCTCGCGCTGCGTGAGCAGCTGCAGCACGCGGCCGAGCTCCTCGCGCTGCACGATGCCGTCGACCTCTTCGACCGGCGAGGTGGCATCCTTGTCTTCGATGAAGTCGACCAGCAACGCGTCGCCCTCGTCGCCGATGGGCGTGTGGAGGCTCGCCGGCTCCTGACTGATCTTGAGGATCTCGCGGACGCGCTCGGGCGTGGTGCCCATCTCCGCGGCGATCTCCTCGGGGGTGGGCTCGCGGCCGCTGTCCTGCAGCAGCTGGCGCTGGACGCGCACGAGCTTGTTGATGTTCTCGACCATGTGCACGGGGATGCGGATGGTGCGCGCCTGGTCGGCCAGGGCACGCGTGACGGCCTGCCTGATCCACCAGGTGGCGTAGGTGGAGAACTTGAAGCCGCGACGATAGTCGAACTTCTCGACGGCGCGCATGAGCCCGAGGTTGCCCTCCTGGATGAGGTCGAGGAGCGGCATGCCTCTGCCCATGTGCCGCCGGGCGATGGAGACGACCAGGCGCAGGTTGGCCTCGGTGAGCTTGCGTTTGGCGGCCATGTCGTGGCGCTCGATGCGCTTGGCCAGCGACACCTCTTCTTCGGCGGTGAGGAGCGGCACCTTGCCCATCTCGCGGAAGTACATGCGCACGGGATCGTTGGTGGTGGACTTCACCGAGAGGTCGAGCTTGGGAGCGGTCTCTTCTTCGACGACCGGCTCGTGATCGGTCGCGACGGCCTCGCTCTCGATGACGTCGATGCCGAGGTCGGCGAACACGCCGTGGATCTCCTCGAGCTGTTCGGGCGTGAGGTCGACGTCGCGCAGCGTGGCGTCGATGTGAGCGCCGTCGAGGTAGCCTTGCTCACGGCCTTCTTCAAGCAGCCCGCGCACCTCGTCGGTGCACAGCACGGCGAGGTCGGCGGACGTAGCGGTGCGGTCTTCAGAGGGTTCGATCACTCGGCGACTCCTGATCTTCGTGACGCGCTTCGGCCATCGGCGTGGCCAGGGCGATCGCGGAGGCGGCGCGCCGAGCACGTGCGCCCCATGCAAGCGCGAATGCGCGCGGGCCTCAATGGCTGGGGCGGTGAAAAGCGGACGCCAAGCAGACAGGTGATGATACCAGTTGCGCGAAGCCAAAACAAGAGCGAATCTGCTCGGAGGGGTTTCTTCCGTCCCATCGTCCGCATACGCGGCGGGCGCCCGGCGCCAAACCGCAGCCCGCCGACGCCGACGCCGACGCCGACGCCGACGCGCGGGCGGGCGCGTCGGCGTCGGCGTGGATCCGCTCGCTCGGCGGCCTCTGCTTGTGGACCCGGCTCAGCCGGTTCAGTACGGGCTGGTGGTCGACCCATCGCCGTAGGGGTCCACGGTCTGGGCCGGCGGCGCCGGCGTACCGGCCTTGATCTGCTCCATCACCTGGACGGCCGTGTTGATGGGTACCGCAAACCCGATGCCCTCGTTGCCGCCGCCCTGCGAGGCGATCTGCTCGTTGATGCCGATGACCTGCCCCTTGGCGTTGATGAGGGGACCGCCCGAGTTACCCGAGTTGATGGCGGCGTCGGTCTGGATGCCGTCGCTGATCGTGGCGCCGTTCGGAGACTGCAGCTCGCGGTTCGTCGCCGACACCACGCCCGAGGACAGCGAGAAGTCGAGACCCAGGGGGTTGCCGATGGCGACGACCGCCTCGCCGACGGTGACTTTGGAGGAGTCGCCGAGGGGGATGGGCAAGAGCCCAGGCGACTGGCTGGGGTCGACCTTGATCAGGGCCACGTCGGTCGACTCGTCGGCGCCCAGCACCGTGCCCTCGACCTGGGCGCCCTGCGTGCCTTCACCCTTGAACGTCACGGTGACCGTGCTCACGGCCTGGCCGCTCTGGCTGACCACGTGGGCGTTGGTCAGGATGTAGCCGTCTTCGGAAACCACGAAACCGGTGCCCAGGGCCTGCCCGCCGCCCGTCTGCTGCCCCCAGATGTCGTAGCTCCCCGGGAAGGTCGCCGTGATCTCGACCACGCTGGCGGCATGCTTCTGGTAGATCTGCTGAGGCGTCAGGCCGGAGCTCTTGAACGACGCGTAGGCGCCTTTCACGGCGCTGCTGGTCGTCTGGCCTCCGCCCACGAAGCCGAGCATGTTGGCCACGACCAGCAGGACGGCCGCGCCCAGAAAACCGGCTGCCATCATCCCGAGGAATCGTCTTGTTCTCATTGGCGCGCTACCTTTCGTCGGTGGCGCCGGGGCGGCCGAGGGCCGCACTCCAGGCGCCGAGGATCAGGAGACCCCCGCCACTTCCGCGGGGATTCAGGAAGACGACGGCCGGAGGCAGCGGCTACCGCCTCCAGGAGTCTGCGTGCACCAAAGCTACCCGCGGCGTCTGAGGATTCCCTGAGAAGGACCTGTGAGCGCCCTGTGGGTCGCCGCGCGCCGCGGCCGGCGCAACGCCGCCGTCCTGTCGCCGCGCGCCGCGGCCGGCGCAACGCCGCCGTCCTGTCGCACCGGCCCCTCGCGCCGGTATCGTCCGCAACGTCCTCGCTGGCTCACACGCGGCGGAGTGTGTGAGTATTGGGACCAGGAAGTGTTTTCGGCGACCACCTGAACAAAGGAAGCACCATGTCACACTTCGGCCCCGACGAAGCCATCGCGCGCATCGCGGACTGGAAGGACCAGGACATCCGCTGGGAAGAGTTGGGCGGCGGCATCACCAACCACAACTACATCGTCTGGGTCAACGGCGGCCCCGGCAATCCGGGCGGCGGCAAGTACGTCGTGCGCATCCCCGGGCAGGGCACCGACATGTTCATCGACCGCGAGGTCGAGCGCGACTGCATGATCCAGGTCGCCAAGGCCGGCGTGGGGCCCAGGGTGGCCTATCAGATCGACCCCGAGGGCGCCCTGGTCATCGACTTCGTCGAGGGCGAGATCATGCACCCCGAGACCATGGCGGGGCATCCCGAGCGCCTCAAGCAGGCGGTCGAAACGGTCAAGGTGTTCCACACGCAGGCAGTCTTCAAGAACCAGATCAAGATCTTCGACATGCTGCGCCGCTACACCAGGATCGCGCGGGACAACAACACCCCCATGCCGCCCGAGCTCGAGTCTCTGCTGCTCGAGATGGAGAACATCGAGAAGGCGACGGCGGTCGACCCGCCCACGGACGTCGCCTGCCACAACGACCTGCTCAGCGAGAACTTCATCATCGACGCCGACGGCAAGATGTGGATCATCGACTGGGAGTACGGCGGCATGACCGACCCCTTCTTCGACCTCGGCGACTTCGTCATGGAGCATCCGTTCTCGCGCGAGGAGGAACGGCTGATCGCCGCCACCTACTGCGGCGAGATGGACGAGGGCCGCTTCGGCCGCATGATGCTCTACAAGAGCGTCTCGGGCGTGTGGTGGGGCGTGTGGGCGATGATCCAGCACACGTTCTCGAAGATCGAGTTCGACTACATGGAATGGGGCATGGAGCGGATGGCGCGCGCGCAG
>JBAXRL010000390.1:0-3597 GCA_037131205.1 Actinomycetes bacterium
GCGCACCGCCCCCGCGCTGTGCATCGTCGTGGGGGCCTCCGGAGCGCCGGCTTTCTACTGGGGCATCGAGAAAGCCGCGTTCATCGCGGCCATCGACCCGGACCAGCAGGCGCCGATCGTCAGGAACGCGGACGCGGCGGTCATCGACGACGGCCCGGCCGTCATCGAGGAGCTGGCGCAGATCATCGCCGCGGAACGCGAGAACGATTGACGGGACGGTGGATCGGGCTCAGCGTCGCGCCCACTCGGCCGCAGGCGGCCCGGTGGGCGCGCTACACCTCGATCGGGGCCGCAGGCTCCGTCGCGGTCTGCAGCGCGAGCAGCTCGTCCGGCGGGATGTGGCACTGGTACGTGTGCCCGCTGGCCGCTTCCTGGAACGGTGGCACCTCGTTCACGCAGATGTCGCCGAGGATGCGGTGGCAGCGCGTGTGGAAGCGGCAGCCCGAGGGCGGCTCGGAGAGGCTCGGCATGGTGCCGCGCAGGGGGATGCGCTGCTGCTGGCTGTCGAAGTCGAGCTTCGGGATCGACGACAGCAACGCCTCGGTGTAGGGATGATGCGGCGGGTTGAAGACCGCTTCGGCGGAGCCGACTTCGATGAGCTCCGCAAGGTACATGACGCCGATGCGGTCGCTGATGTAGCGCACCACGGCGAGGTCGTGGCTGATGAACACGTACGACACCCGCTCGTTGGTCTGCAGCTCGACGAGCAGGTTGAGGATGCTCGCCTGCACCGACACGTCGAGAGCGGAGGCGGGCTCGTCGCAGATGACAAGCGTGGGGTCGCCGGCGAAGGCGCGGGCGATGGCGATACGCTGCTTCTGACCGCCGGAGAGGTCGGTGGGCCTCTGCAGCAGGAAGCGCGGCTCCACGCGCACGTCGGCGGAGAGCTTGTCGACCTTGGCGCGCACCGAGCCGCCGCCGGCGCCGAGCTTGCGCACCGCGCGCGTGAGGATGGCGCGCGTGCTCCAGGCCGGGTTGAGCGTCGAGTCGGGGTTCTGGAAGACCATCTGGATGGCGCGCAGCGCGTCCTGCGAGCGGCGCCCGGCGGTGGCCCGCAGCGTCATGCCCTCGAACGCGACTGAGCCTGAGTCCGGGGCGATGAGGCCGGTGACGCACTTGGCCAGCGTGGTCTTGCCGCTGCCCGACTCGCCGACGAGGCCGAAGGTCTCGCCGCGCTTGAGGCTGAGCGAGACGTCGTGCACGGCGGTGAGCCTTCTGCGCCCGTCCTTGAAGGTGCGGCTCACGTCGGCGATCTCGAGCACGTCGCCCTCGGTGGCGCCCCTGGCCTCCAGGCTCGTGGCGAGCACCGGGGTCATGCGCGGCATGTCGGCGACGTCCGCCGAGAAGTAGCAGCGCGCGTGCCGCGGCGCCTCGCCGACGGGGCTGGCGTGGTGCGGCGAGTAGGCGGCGGGGTCGGCCGGCATGGCCTCGGCCTTGGCGGCGCCCTTCGCCCCGGCGTCGCCGGGCCAGGCGTAGAGGTCGGGCTCGCGGCGCGAGCACACCGGCTTCGCCATGGGGCAGCGCGCCGAGTAGACGCAGCCCTGCAGGGGCTCGCCGAGGGCGGGCAGCGTGCCGGGGATGGTCTGCAGCGCCGCGTCGGTCTTGTTCATGCCGAAGCGCGGCACGCAGCGCATGAGGCCCATGGTGTAGGGGTGCCGCGGGTCGGTGAAGATGTCGCGGGCGGGGCCCTCTTCGACAAGGCGCCCGGCATAGAGCACGCCGACGCGCTCGCAGAGACGCCGCACCAGACCGAGGTTGTGCGTGATCAGCAGGATGGCCGCGTTGATGCGCCCGCGCAGCTCCTCGATGAGGTCGAGGATCTCGGCTTCCACCGTGGCGTCGAGGCCGGTGGTGGGCTCGTCGAGGACGAGCAGGTGCGGGTTGACGGCCAGCGCCATGGCGATGACCACGCGCTGCTGCTGGCCGCCGGAGAGCTCGAAGGGGTAGCGGCGCAGGGTGGCGTCGGGGTCGGGGAGCGCCACGCGGCGCAGAGCCTCGCGGGCGCGCTTGATGGCCTCGGCCTTGCCGAGGCCCTCGTGGTAGCGAAAGACCTCGGCGACCTGGTCGCCGATACGCATCGCCGGGGACAGCGCCGTGGCGGGATCCTGGTAGACCATGGCGATCTGCTCGCCGCGCCACTTGCGCACCGCCTCTTCACTCAGCGTGCTGAGATCCTGGCCATCGACCAGCACCTGCCCGGCGTCGACCGTGCCGTTGGCCGCCAGGTAGCGAAGGGCGGCCATGGCCAGCGTGGTCTTGCCGCAGCCCGACTCGCCGACCAGGCCGTAGGCCTCGCCACGCGCGATGCGCAGGGTCACGCCTTTGAGCACCGGCAGGTCGCGGCCGCGACGATGGAAGGTGACCTCGAGGTCGCGGACGTCGAGCGCCGCGGGCGCTGCGTCCGCAGAGTTGGCTGGTTGCTCCACGGCGCTCATTTCGAGAAGACCCTTGAAAGGCCGTCGGTGATGAGGTTGACGCCGACCACCAGAGAGGCGAGGGCGGCGGCGGGGAACAGCACCGTCCACGGGGCGATCTGCAGGAAGATGCGCTCGGTGGCGATGGTGAGGCCCCAGTCGGGTGACGGCGGCACCAGGCCGAAGCCGAGGAACGACAGGGTGGCCGCCGTGAACACGGCGTAGCCCAAACGGATCGTGCCCTCGACGATGATCGGCTGCGTGATGTTGGGCAGGATCTCACGCGCCATGACGAACGCCGAACGCTCGCCGCGCAGGCGCGCCGCCATGACGTACTCGCGCTCACGTTCGCCGATGACCGCCGCGCGGATGGTGCGGCTGACCACCGGCGTGAACAGCGCGCCGATGACGACGATGACGATGGCCACCGACTTGCCGAGCAGCGACAGAACAAGGATCGAGGTGATGATGATCGGCAGCGCGAGCAGCACGTCGACCAGCCTCATGATGATCTCGTCGGTGTAGCCGCGGTAGAAGCCGGAGACGAGGCCGATGATGCCGCCCCAGAGCAGGGCCAGGATCGTCGCCAGGGGCGCGATGACGAGCACGGTGCGGGCGCCGGCCATGGTGCGCGCAAGCACGTCGCGGCCAAGGTCGTCGGTGCCGAACCAGTGCGCCGCGCTGGGCGCCTGCAGGATTGCCATCGCATCGATGTCGGTGGGACTCTGAGTGAGGAACGTCGAGAAGAGAGCCATGAAGACCCAGAAGAGAACGATGACGAAGCCGGTCATGAAGGTCGGGCTGCGCAGCAGCGCCTTGACGAGATAGCGACGCTGCCGCCGCTGCTCCAGCATGGCGGCGGCGTTGGCCTGGATCTGCTGTTCGCCGGGGCCCGCGGCGGCGGCTTGCGGCGTGGCCATCGTCAGCCGCCCATGCGGATGCGCGGGTTGAGCAGCGCCACGACGATGTCGGCGATCAGGTTGGCGGCCATGTAGATCACGGCCACCATGAGCACGGACGCCTCGAGCATCACCACGTCGTGCGTCTGCGCGGCGTCGACCATGAGCTTGCCGATGCCGGGGTAGACGAACAGGGTCTCGATGACCACGAGGCCGCCGATGAGCCAGCCCACCTGGCTGCCGATCACCGTGACCGTGGGCACCATGGCGTTGCGCAGCACGTG
>JBAXRL010000391.1:0-3580 GCA_037131205.1 Actinomycetes bacterium
TGGCGGTCACCCCGAAGAACGGGACCGAGAGCGACGCGTAGGCCTCGAAGCCGAGCGTCGCCGCCGTGTTCACCTCCAGCGTGAGAAATCGTTCCCAGAGCTGGAGCACCGCGTCGGCGTCGTGGCTGCCGAGAAACATGTGCGGGCTGGGGATGACCGCCGCCGCCATGCCCATCATCACCAGCTTCTGGAGCTGGACGTCCTCGATCATGTCGGTGTGCAGGTGCGCGTCGACGAATCTCATGTCAGCGGTTCTCCTTCGTCAGTGCGGGAACGGTGGCCGGCAGCACACATTCTCTCGCGCGGACTGGGACGCATCAATGCGCCGGGTCGCCTGATGATGTGCGCTCGCGCGCGCCGAAGGCCCAGAGCGCGAGCGATGCCAGCCCGATGGCCACGCCGAGCGCACACACGCCGTCCCAGCTCCAGCGCTCGTACACGAACGCGGCCACGGCGGAACCGGCGGCGGCCCCCACGAAGCACGAGGTCATGTAGAACGCGTTGACACGGCTGCGCGCCTCCGGCTGCAGCCGGTAGATCTCGCTCTGGTTGGTGATGTGCACACCATTCACGCCGATGTCGAGCACCACGATGCCCGCGAGGACCGCGGCCAGCGACGAGCCGCCCATCCAGAGCAGCGCGTAACCCACGAGCAGGAGCAGAGCCGACACGCCGGTGAGCCGACGCGACCAGCCCCGGTCGGTGAAGCGCCCGACGACCGAGGCCGTGAGCGCGCCGGCCGCGCCCACCAGACCGAACAGCCCGATGGCGCCCTCGCCGTAACCATAGGGCGGGCCCGACAGCAGAAAGGCCAGCGTCGTCCACAGCACGCTGAACGCGCCGAACGAGAGCGCCCCGAACAGCGCGCGCCGGCGCAGCACCGGCTCGGCGCGCGCGATCTTGAGCACCGAGCCCATAAGTTGCGGATAGCTGAGGCCCACGTGCTGGCGGTACGTCGGCAGTTTGACCCACAGCAGAACGGCTTGCACGAGCATGAGAGCGGCGGCGAGCCAGTAGACGGTGCGCCAGCCGGCGGCCTCCGCGACGAGACCCGACACGGTGCGCGCCAGCAGGATGCCCAGGAGCAGCCCGCTCATGACGGCGCCCAGCACGCGGCCGCGCTCGGCATCGGGCGAGAGCGTGGCGGCGAAGGGCACCAGGATCTGGGCCATCACCGAGGTGAGGCCCACGAGACCGGCCGCCGCCATGAAGAGTCCGGCGGACGGCGCGAGAGCGGCGGCAGCCAGGCCCACGGCCGTGATGAGCGCGAGCACGGTGATAAGGCGCCGCCGTTCGAACAGGTCGCCGAGCGGCAGGAGGAGGATGAGCCCGGCGGCGTAGCCGGCCTGGGCCGTGGTCACGATCAGGCCGGCCACGCCGGTGGTCACGTGGAACTGACGTCCGACGGTATCCAGCAGTGGCTGCACGAGATAGTTGCTCGCCACGGCCTGCCCGGTGGCGACCGCGAACAGGACCACCAGCCGGCGGCTCATGCCCGGCGGATCCAGCGCCGTGTCAGCGGGAGCGCTCACCACAAAGGGCTCCCCGACGGACGGCGCGGCGTCAAGCGGCCGGCAGGAGGCGCATCCGCCCGAGAGCGCCCGCCGGCGCACCGCTCACCGGTCCTCGCCACCCCAGGCGGGATACAGATCCTGTTCGATGCCCAGCACCGAGAGGATCTTGCCGACGACGAAGTCGACGATGTCCTGCAACGACCGCGGGTGGTTGTAGAACGCGGGCATGGGCGGCACCACGAAAGCGCCGGCCTCGCTCACCTCGAGCAGACGGCGCAGATGGATGGTCGACAGCGGCATCTCGCGCGGCACCAGGACCAGCGGCTTGCGCTCCTTGAGCGCCACTGACCCGGCGCGATGGATGAGCGTGCGCGTGCTGCCGACGGCGATCTCCGCGGCGGTCGAGAGCGAGCACGGGCAGATGACCGCGGCGTCCGGAAAGGCCGAGCCGCTGGCACAGGTCGCGCCGAGGTCGTCGGGGTGATGGACCGTGGTCGCTTGCGCGGCGCCCGCCTTCGCAAGAAACGCCGCCGTGATGCCTTGTCTGTCGGCGCCGGCGAGAGCCAGCTCGTAGGCGACGACGTCAAGACCCGCGTTGGAGATGCAAAGGTGGATGCGGCGGTCTTTGGCGGCGAGCTGCTCCACAAGGCGGAGCACGTAGGGAGCGCCACTCGCACCGGTGACGCCGACGAAGAGGGAATGCGGTTGTCCAGCCACTCGGACGATTCTAGCATGCCCGGCGCAGGCGCCTCGCGGCGGCCGCCATCGCCGCCCCGGAGTCACCCGGTCGGCGTGCCCGGGAGCGCGTCCCGAGCCGTCACCGCCGGCCGCGTACAAACGGCTGGGCGAGCGCCGCCGGCAGATACGATTGCCGTGCGAACAGCGCCAGGGCGACCATGACGGTGACGAAGGGCAGCATCTGGACGACGTCGGTGGGGATGTTGACGCCGGCAAGCTGAAGAGCCGTGGAGATGGACAGCGCGACGCCGAAGAGCAGAGAGCCGATGAGCACCCAGACGGGGCGGCCGCGACCGAGCATGGCGATGACGATGGCGATGAACCCCAGGCCGCCGGTCATGAAGGGCACGAAGATCCCCGCCGTGACGATGGCCATGTACCCGCCGCCGAGCCCGGCCAGGGCGCCGGTGCACAGCGAGGCGATGGTGCGGATCCGCGTCACGTCCACGCCGGCGTTGTCCAGCGCCACCGGCTTGCGGCCGGCCGCGCGGATGTCGAGGCCCAGGTCGGTGCGCGAGAGCAGCCACGCCACGACGAAGACCAGGGCGACGCCGATGTAGACAATGAAGGGCTGCGTGAAGAGGCTGGGGCCGAGCACCGGGATCTCGCTGAGTCCGGGGATGGGCACGCTCGGCACGCCGTCCAGCCGCGGGTAGCTCTCGCCGAACTGGGCGGCGTGCAGCAGGCTTGTGAGGCCCTCCATGGAGAGGAGGATGGCGATGCCGACGACGATCTGGTCGCGCCCCATGCGCACGCAGAAGACGACCATCAGCAGCGACACCGCCATGCCGGCGAGGATGGCCGCCAGGAAGCCGACCCAGTACGAGCCCGTCCAGTCGGTGACGACGAAGCCGGCGTAGGCGCCGAGCAGCATCACGCCTTCGAGGCCGATGTCGAGCAGGCCGGCCTGCTCCGAGATGGTCTCGCCGAGCGCCGCGAGGAGCAGCGGCATGCCGGCGAGGACGGCCCCGGAGATGACGGCCGCAAAGAAGTCGGCGGTGAAGATGCTATCCATCGGTCACCGCCTCCTCGGGAGCCGCCGCGACGCTCCCGGCGTGCCGTCCGCGCAGCCGGCCGAGCCAGCCGCGCGTCCGCGCCCATTCGGTGAGGACCATGAAGAACAGGATGAGGCCGATGAGCACCAGCAGGAAGTCGTTGGGCAGGCCCGCCTGGCGGGCGGCCTCGTGGCCGCCGATCTGGATCACGGCGAAGAAGAACACGAAGGGGATGACGACCAGCACGTCGAGCCCGGCGAGAAAGACGATCGCGAACAGCGTCATGCCGAAGGCGGGGTTCCAGTCGGCGCGCACGTAGCCCCACACGCCGAG
>JBAXRL010000392.1:0-3580 GCA_037131205.1 Actinomycetes bacterium
ACGGCCGCGCCGGCCGCGCCCGGCCAGGCCAGCCAGACGGCGAGCAGAAGGAGGAGGGCGCCGAGCGGCAGCGCCGCCAGGATCGCGGCCGCGCTCGCTCTCGGCGCTTCGGCGGTACGCGTGCGTTGCATGACGACCTCCGGAGTAGGCTGCACTACTCTGTAACGGCCGGAAGGCGCGGCTTCATGAGGCGTTTGCCTGCGCGCGCGTGGTCTGCGCTGGCAACGTCCACGATTCGGGGGGCGCTAGGCGCCGGCGCCCATCGTGGGCCGGTAGCGGCGGCGCTTCACCTTGACGCTCATGGCGCTGCCCGCGCCCGCCGTGGTCGTCACCTTGACCTTCGTGGTGCCGAGCCTGGCGCTCACCGGCGGATCATGGCAGTGAGCCAGAGACGATGCTCAAGCGGGGTGCGGAGGGCTTGCGCCCTCCGCACCCGCTTGATGGCCAAAGAGATGAAAGGTCAGAAGGTCCGTACGGCACGCACCCCGTCCGAGTCGTTCTTGTAGCTGTCGTACTGGGCGCCGGAATAGAAGCTCCGGTCCCATGCGAGGTACGCATCGACCTCGGAGGAGCTCCAGTAGAAGACGGACGCAAAACCACCGATCGCGTCCTGGTTGTTGTACAGCTCGTTCAGTTCGTCCTTGCTGGGCAGGTACCAGTCGGTGTAGCCGTCGCTGGTGTAGGCTCGTGCCAAACCCGCCGCATAGCTGGTAGCAGTTGCACCTTGTGAGGCAATGATCGTCGTCGTGTTGGCCATTCCTGTGCTCAGGGCTGTCGCTGTTGCTCCGGTGAACGTGTAACTGCCGTTGTACCATTGGATTCCATCGCTTTGGTCGGCTGTGGCGGCGATCAATCCGTGTGTTTGTCCCGCCAGGTAACCAGGGTCTCCACTTTGCAGTATGTAGGCGATGATGCCGCCCTGGTAGGGATCGCCGATCGCGAGCCCCGCGCCCGTCACGGTGAAGGAGCCGGGGCTCACGCCCCAGTTGCTCCATTCGCCGCTGCCGGCGATGGGCCGGTAGGCGACGATGGCCTCGTAGCCGCCGCCGGCGGGAACGTCGAGGGTGAGGGGGGTGCTGTAGAGGGCGAGGCCGGCGGCGGCCACCATCTTGGCGATGTACCAGCCGTCGGGGTTGCGCGCCCAGACGCCGAACTCACCGCTATAGACCGCGAGGCCGGTCGTCCAGCTCACCGTGAGGTCGCTGCCCTGCGCGTAGCTCGTGCTGCCCGTGGGAGCGGTGACGTTGAGTGAGAGCCCCGTGCCCGTCACGGTGAAGGAGCCGGGGCTCGTGCCCCAGTTGCTCCAGTCGCCGCCGCCCACCGTGGGCCGGTAGCCGACGATCGCGTCGTAACCGCTGCCGGCGGGCACGTCGAGGGTGAGGCCGGTGCTGTAGAGGGCGCCGCCGCTCGCGGCCACCATCTTGGCGATGTACCAGCCGCCGGCGCCGCTGCGCGCCCAGACGCCGAACTCGCCGGCGGAGACCGCGCCGCTGGTCGTCCAGCTCACCGTGAGGTTGTCCCCGGCGGCGTAGCTGCTCGTGCCCGTGGGGGCGGTGACCGTGAGGGTCGGCGCGGGTGTCGGGCCGACTCCCGGATAGATCCAGTTGATGCCCGCGATGTCACCGGCGGCGAGGATGCGCTTCTGCTGGTCCACGCCGCCGAGGCCGTACATCACCTTGCCCGAGTCGCCGGGCATGTACTGGTCGGCCAGTCTCAGCCAGTGCCCGACTTCGTGCGTCGCGATTCCCTGGATGTCATACGTAGCTGTGCCGGGCGCCCCGTCCCCCCACGCGTAGGCGTTGTTGAACTGGATGTCGGCCTCATACGCGATGCCGACGGTGTTGACGTAGGTCATCGCCCACGCGAGCGTGAATTCGGGCAAGCCCGAGGCCCAGGAGATGACGTTGAGGCCGTCCACGCCATAGCCGGCGCTCGTCGCGCCGCCGTCGGTGAAGCGGAAGGCCGAACCCGCGCCGTTCCACTCTGCGGTGCCCGCATCGACGAGGCTCTCGCGGCGCCCACTGTCGCTGCCGGACGTGTTGAGCAGATACGTCACCGCGGGACTCGCCCACTTGGCCCCGTTGTAGCCGAACGGCACAACGAAGCCGTATTGGTTGGACGCCGCGCCCGTCGAGGTGGTGACCACGACGGGTCCCGACCCCGCCGAAGCGCGGTAGTTGTCGATGATGCCGGTCGGGACGATGCAGTCGATGCTGGTGTCCGTCCACCAATCCCAGCCCCCAGACATGCCCGTGATCCACATGACATACGGGCTCTGCGCATCTTTTCTGCGCCCGTAGGAGAACTCGACCTTGCCGGTCGAGGAGCCGAAGCCGGTCCCGGTGATCGTCACGTGAGTGCCCGTGCCCGCGGAAGCTTCGCCGGGCGTGATGGATGTGATCGTCGGCCCGCTCGGGTGCATCGACACGTTGAACACGGTGTCCCCAGGGCCGGTGTGTGGGGGTGATGTCCAGCCTGGCTGATCATTTATCCAGCCCTCCTTCCACACCTCGACCGAGTATTCCATCAATGCTATATCCGGTACGCGCCAATACGGCAGGGAGTCCAGGCGATAGTACCCGTCCGCGTTCGTCTCGGTGGTGAAGCCGTTGTCCAAATTCTCCGCGTATACCGTGGCTTCGGAGATAGGGATGTCTCCGCCCGGGACATGGTAGACGACGCGCCCAATGAGATTGAGCACTTCCTCCGTCCCGCGCGCGCCCTCGGTCGCGGCCCGGCGCGCGTCGGCGGCCGGACGCGTCGCGGGCCGGGCGCCGCGCAGCGCCGCCCCGATGCGGCGGCTCATGGTCGCTGTGCTGACGCCGCTGCCGAGCACGCGGCCGTCCGCCACGGCAAGCTTGCCCTGAAAGCCGCCCATGACCCAGCCGCGGGCATCGACGAAGACGTAGCAGGACTCGCCCGGGCGGAACGAAGCCATGGAATCGACGATGGCCTGGGTGCCGTCCGGCAGCGTGCCGCCGGGCACGTACACGGTCTTGAACGCGGAGCGGACGCCTTTGAGGGAGTCCTTCACCCGGATGCGCACGGCCGTGCGCACGCCGGCGGGCGTCTGCTCGACGGCTGTGGAGACCACGGCGCCCTCGACGACCGTGGTCGCGCGCCGTGAAAGCTGTTCGATGGACACCCATTGGAGGGTGGTCGCGCGGACCGGGGCCGGCCAGGCGAGCACCAGGAGAAGCGCGAGGAACAGGCACGCAGCCGCCAGCGCGCGCCATGAGCCGCTCCGGCCGACAAGAGCGAAGCTCCGATTGGTAGGCATGGTCATTCTCCGTTCGTCGGTGCGATCCCCCGGAGCGCGCCTCGCGGGAACCCCACGAGCGCTCGAACCGGGCTGTGTGCTGGGCGCGTGCGGGTCTTCGCGGAACACATGTGGCATGGCCCCTCCGATCTGCGAGCGTGCCGCGGTAACGATGGGCTGTGTGGCGCGTGACGCGCGGAAGGCAGGCACCGCGCAAGCGCACAGCCCCCCGAGGGCAAAACCCCATCCTTCCCATACACCATGGATGAGGCGGGAGTCAAGGTACACCCCACCGCGGCACGCTCGCAGATCGGAGGGGCC
>JBAXRL010000393.1:0-3576 GCA_037131205.1 Actinomycetes bacterium
GTAGTACTCGCTGTCGAGGGCGCCGACGAACTCCTCGGCGCGGCGCCGGTACGTCTCGAGGTCGGGCACGCTCACTTGTCCCTCCTTGCACGACTCATCAGGACCATGGCCGCCGCACACCCCGACGGCCCACCATCGACTCTACCAGCTTGGGGCCGCCGTCCACAGGCCGCGAGGGATCCCGCGGGTTGACAATCGCCACGGTTCGCGGCGCGCGGGGGCAGCGGGTACACTGGCGCCCATGCCGCCGCGCCCCGGAGACATCGTCGAGCTGGACGTCACCACCCTCGCCTATGGCGGGCAGGGCGTCGCGCGCCTCGACGACTTCGTCGTCTTCGTGCGCGGCGCCGTGCCCGGCGACCGCGTGCGCGTCAAGGTCACGAAGCGCAAGAAGAGCTACGCGGAGGCGCGGGTCATCGAGACCCTCACCCCCTCCCCGCGCCGCATCGCGCCCGTCTGCGAGCACACCGACGACTGCGGCGGCTGCGAGTGGCAGACCCTCGCCTACGAGGCGCAACTGGAGCTCAAGCAGCAGCAGGTCGTCGAGTCGCTGCAACGGATCGGCCACCTCGAAGGCTACGAGCTCGAGCCCATCCGCGGCATGGCCGATCCGTGGCGCTACCGCAACAAGATGGAGTACTCGTTCGGGGAGACCGAGGACGGCGAGCTGCAGCTCGGCCTGCACCGCCGCGGCTCCTGGCGCGAGATCGTCGAGACCACCGACTGCCGTTTGGCGTCCGTGCGCATCAACAGGGCGCGGCAGGCCGTCGCCGACGCCGCGCGCGCCCTGGGCCTGCGCCCCTACGGACGGGACCACCACCACGGCCTGCTGCGCCACCTGGTGGTCCGCGAGGGCCTTTCGAGCGGCGACCTCCTGCTCAACCTCTTCGTCGCGGCGCGCTTTCCCGAGGAGGCCGAGCTCCTCGCCCGCGTCACCGCCGACTGCGCCTGCACGTCGTTCGGCGTCACGGTCAACGATACGCCGGCCGACGCGGCCGTGGGCGACGGCCCGCACATGCTGCTCGGGCCGGCGCACATCCACGAGCGCCTCGCCGGCGTCGAGCTGCAGGTGCCGGCCGCGGCCTTCCTGCAGACCAACAGCGCCATGTGCGAGACCCTCTACGCCACGGCTTTGGCCTACGCCGCCCCCGACGCGGCGCGGCCGGCCGTCGACCTGTACTGCGGCATCGGCGCGCTCAGTCTGCCCCTGGCCCGCGGCGCGCGGCAGGTGCAGGCGGTGGAGATCCAGGAAGCGGCCGTCGTGGCGGCCCGCGAGAACGCGCGTCTGAGCGGCGTCGCCAACATCGACTTCCACGTTCGCGACGTGCGGCCGCTGCTCAGGTTCCCGCCGCACCCGACGCTCGATGCGGGGCGCGCCGACGACGCCGAGCGCCCGGCGGTCGTCATCGTCGACCCGCCGCGCGCCGGGCTCGCCCGCAGGGCGCTGCAGCGCGCGGCGGCGCTCGGCGCGGAGCGTTTCGTCTACGTGTCGTGCAACCCCACCACGCTGGCCGGCAACGGCGCCGAGCTCGCGGAGCTGGGCTACAGCCTGAAGCGGGTCGCGCCCATCGACATGTTTCCGCAGACGCATCACATCGAGACAGTCGCCCTGTTCACCCGCGACGCCTGACAACGAGCAAGGCCGGTCAGGCTGCGCCCGCCGGCCCCCCGCCGCGCCGCAGCTTCGTCCACAGCAGGTCGCCGTTCACGGCGAGGAAGGCCACCGACAGCAGCGGCAGCGCCGGCAGCGCCGTCCACCACATCGCCGCCGCGACGGTCGCCAGGAACGAGACCACCATGGCCACGGCGCTCCAGCCCACGCGCAGCTCGAAGCGCCGCGCCGCCCCCAGATAGAGCGCCAGGAAGATGACATCGCTGATCCCCAGCCCAGTGAACGCCTCTTTGTACGTGTAGCCGGCCCACGTGACGCCGATCGTAAAGTAGCCGACCACCACCGGCCCCTGCCCGAGGATGGCCTTGGTGGGGCCCACCGCCACGCTCACGATATCGACGGCCGCCGAAACCACGGCGACGACCACGATCCAGCTCAGCTTCTCGAGCTCCTCGGCGATCCAGATGCCCAGGGCGGCCGCGGCCACGACCTTGGCGACGTTGGCGAGGGGCACCCAGCCGAGCCAGACGAAGAGGATGGCCAGCGGCAGGGCCGCCGCCGTCAGCAACGGCAGGCGGCGGCCCAGCGCGTGCAGCGGCAACAGCCCCCACACCAGCACCGCGACCAGCGAGAGGACGAGCGCCGAGGAAAGCATGATGTTCGCCCTCACCGGCAGCGCCGGGAGCCTGCTGCTGAGAAAGCCCCAGAGGACGATCAGGGCGCCCGCGGCGAGGGCCGGCGCCAGGCGCTTCATGGCCTTGCCCTCAGTACGGCGGGATGTTGTCGTACCACTCGCCGAGACGGCGGAAGGCGCGCCAGAAGGCGGCCTTGAGACGCTGCTCGTCGAGGGACGCGTCGATGTCGGGGGTCACGAGCGCCTCGGTACCCGGCGTGAGCTCCACGATCTCGCCGGGCTCGTAGGCGACCTCCCGGGCGAGGGGGACCTGGGCCGCGTTGAGCGCCTGCACGGTCTCCGCGCCCATGACCACGATGAGCTTGGGGCTGACGATGGCGAGCTCGCGGCGCAGGTGCTCGAGGCACCTGGCCTCGGGCTGGCCGCCGCGCACCTCCCCGCACTTGACGACGTTGGTCCCGTAGAGCTGGAGCGGGTCGATCTTGAGTCGCTGGCAACTCTTCATGAGCGCCGTCCCGGCGCGCCCGAAGAACGCCACGCCTTCGTGCAGCTCGGACGGGCGCGCCTGGTACTTGAGCATGAAGATGTCGGCCATCGGGTGGCCGGAGCCGATGACCGGCATGATGCGCGCGTGGCTGCACCGGGAGCACCTGAGGATCTCGCCGGTGAGCTCGTTGATCTCCGAGATCGCCCGGGTCAGGTACTTGTCGTAGATCTCATTGGGTTGCGCCACGCGGGTACCTCGCTTCGGGGTCTTCGCTAGGTAGTTCGCGCCTGTTCGGCCAACTCCTCGCGACCTCCCCGCGAATCCGCGGAGGGACGCGTTATCCGTGCGTTATGCAGGGGAGTCATCCTGCCCCGCGCTGCGGGACGGCCCGCCGATGGTGGTCTGGATGAGCTTGAGCGATTGCAGATAGATGCGGCTCCTGGGGCGGCGCACGATGCGGCACTCGGCGAGGGCCGCGACGAAGTCCCCCGGCCCGGAGAAGTCGTCGATGCCGCACAGGGCGGTGCCGATGCCGGGGAGCACGTGCGCGTCGCTGCCCGCGGCCGCCGGGATACGATAACGCTGGGCGAAGCGCTCGGCGAGCTCGTTGAACCCGGGGAAGGCGAGCCGCGAGTTGAACACCTCGAGCACGTCGATGTCGGCGACGTTGGCGCGCAGCACCCGCGGGCCGGGAATCGTGTGCAGGCGGTCGAACGGATGCGGCACGTACACGACGCCGCCCTGCGCCTTGATGGCGGCGATCGTCTCGGCGAAGGTCATGCCGCCGGGGATCGTGCGCTCCAGGAACAGGCCGATGACCTCGCCCTCGCTGGTCTTGACCTC
>JBAXRL010000394.1:0-3572 GCA_037131205.1 Actinomycetes bacterium
CGCTGCAGCCCGGCTACGTCGTGTATGCCGGCGACCGCGTGGCGCCGCTCGGCGGGGGTGTCACCGGGCTGCCGCTGGGGTCGCTGTAGGCATCGCGCCCGGCGGCCACGCGCGGCGCATGCCCCACCGTCTCGCTCGGTATACTACGCATCCACGGGCGATTAGCTCAGGGGTAGAGCACCTGCCTTACAAGCAGGGAGTCGCTGGTTCAAATCCAGCATCGCCCACCACCGATCCATCCCGAGCCACTCGCGACGTTCGCCATCACGATCGACGAGATCGCGGCGCGTGTGCGTGTCTTGCCCATCTGCGAGCAGCCCGGTAGCCGTCTTGTCGCCCACTGTCGCCCGCCGGGTCTTCGTGGGCGCTCTTCGTTGTCCGCACGGTCGATCGCTTCAGGCTCGGCAACACAAAACGGGACTACTCTCGCGCGGAGACGGCTACAATGGAGTCACGATGGATCGGCAGCCTGAGCCCCCGCAGGTGGTCGCGCCACTCGACGCCGACAGCGCCTCGCTGCGCGAGGAGAACGAGCGGCTCCAGTGGATGCTTTGGCGAGCGGCGCGCTATGCGGCATGGGCGTGGCGCGAGCAGATGCGCATGATTGGAGAGGTCGAGAAGCTCCCGCTGGGGGGCGCGGAGAGGGACGACCCCGAGCTCTGGATCCGCGAATGGGAGGGTGAGTGGGAGCGCCCGTTCGCGGAAGCCGAACACCACGATTCCGGCGCTTGAACGGAGTCGTCCTCGCCGCCCTGCTCCGGATCGGCTGAACGGTGGTGCGGCAGACCGGGTTCATCATGTGCCGAGCCGACCGCGCTGGGGCGATCTGGTCTTCGCCCTCCACGACCGCGACAAGCGCGGCCCGCGGATGCTCACGCGCCGGCGAAGGTGCGCAATACTGAGCCGGACGAGGGCGACGTCTGCTCGCCCGCCAGGTCCCTGCGCCACCTGAACCGCAGGGCGCGACCGGGCGTCACCCGGAGCAGTATCGACAAGCTCGAAAGGGGATCATCATGAGACCGCGCCTGACCGTTGCGTGCGTGACGCTGGCCGCCATAGCGGTGGCCGTGCTTGCCGTCGCCGGATGTGGGAGCTCCGGCAGCGAGCCGGCCACCCTCGTCGGCACCGCCTGGCGCCTCACTGGGTGGACGCTGAGCTCGCTCGACCCCAACGATTTCACGATCACGGCGGAGTTCGCGGAAGGCAAGATCTCCGGCAAGTCCGCGGTCAACAACTACTTCGGCCCGTACACCGAGGGGCCCGGCGACGCATTCTCGGTGGGCGAGCTCGCCGGCGCCATGATGGCCGGCCCGGAGCCCGACATGCGCGCCGAGACGGCGTATCGCACGCTGCTCTCGGAGGCGAAGTCGTACATGCTCAAGGGCGGCGGTCTCACGCTCTTCGACGCGAACGGCAACGAGTCGCTGATCTTCGAGAGCGCGGCGCCCTGATCTGTCGCGGCGCCGGGGGCGGCGCGCCGGGGGCGGCGCGCCCCGACGCCGCGCATCGGGCGCTCCCCGGGCGGGTCCGGCTGCGATAAGCTACGCCTATGACCGAGTCAGACCCCGGCGAGCGCGAGGCCGCGCGCGAGCGGCAGTCCTACGTGAGGCACGAGCTGCGCGCGCCGCTCAGCGTCATGTACCCGGCGCTGTCCCTGCTTCTGGACGGCAGCGCTGGGGATCTCACGCCCAAGCAGCGCGACTACCTCGAGATCATCGAGCGCAACGCGGAACGCCTGGAGCGCCGGCTCGCCGGCGCCACCGAGAGCGGGTGGCTGGACTGCGCCGGCGCGGCCGCGGAGCCCGCCGCGGTGCCGCTCGGCGAGGCGCTCGAAGAGGTCCTCGCCGAGCGGCGGCTCGGCGGGCGGCAGGAGCCGCTCATCCGGGTCGAGCGCGCTCCCGGTCCGCGCGCGGTCGCCTGGGCCGACCGCGAGCAGGTGCGCCAGATTGCCGCCAACCTGCTCGGTAACGCGGCCCAGTACTCCGTCGGCTCGGGCGCTATCCGCATCGTTGTGAGCGCCTCGGAGGACTCACCGACCGTGTGCTTCGCCGTGCATGACGAGGGCCCCGGGATTCCCGCCGACGAGCTCGCCCACGTCTTCGACTTCGGTTTTCGCGGCGCGGCGGCCCGGGAGGCTGCGCCGCCGGGCCTCGGCATCGGCCTCTGGGTGTGCCGCGAGCTGGTGGGTCGCTGCGGCGGGAGCATCGCCATCCGCAGCGAGGTCGGCGCCGGCGCCACGGTCACGGTGACGCTCCCGGCCGCCGGCGCGGGCGGCGCGGGCTGAGCTCGCGCACACGGCCGGCGGGCGGCGCGGCCGGCGCGCGCTGACCGCGCGCGCGCGCCGCGTCCGCCCGCCGGGCTTCGCCGCCGGCGACGCCGGAAGGCGTGGTAAAGTAGGGCATCGTCGGCAGCAGGAGGGCGACCTGGCAAGGAGCACGTCAGCCGAGCGGGCGCCGCGCACGCTCTTCGTCACCAACGACTTCCCCCCACGTATCGGCGGGGCGCAGTCGTACTACTGGGGCGCTATCCGCACCCTCGACCCCTCCGAGGTCACCATCCTCGCGCCGGCGCACGTCGATGCGGCGGCCTTCGACGCCACGCACCCGTACACCGTGGTGCGCGCCTCCACCTCCGTGCTGTGGCCCACGGCCGCCATGTTTCGCACCGTGGCGGGGCTCGCCGCCAAGGTGGGCGCCGAGCTCGTCCAACTCGGCCACCCGCTCCCGGCGGGCTTGCTGGGCCCGCGGATCAAAGACCGCTGCGGGCTTCCCTACATCGTCTTTCTGGGGGGCGCCGAGGTCACGTTGCCCGGCGCCATCCCCGGCGTCAACAACCTCCTGAGGCACGTGCTCGGCAAGGCGGCGATGCTGCTCACCGTCAGCGAGTACACCGCCCGCGCCGCCTCCCAGCAGGTGCATGGATCGGTGCCGGCCGAAGTGCTGCGGCCGCCGCTCGACGTCGACGGGTTCACGCCGGCCACGGCCGACGAGGCGCAGCAGCTGCGCAGGCGCCTCGGCATCGACGGCGAGCTCGTCGTGTGCCTCGGGCGGCTGGTGCCGCGCAAGGGCCAGGACAAGCTCATCGACGCTCTGGCCATGCTTCGCCAGGAGCTCCCGCGCCTGCATCTGGCGCTCATCGGCGAAGGGCGCCTTGCCACGCGCCTCTACGATCGCGCCCAGCGGCGCGGGGTCGGCGAGCGCGTACATCTCACGGGCGCTCTCGTCGATTCAGCCGTCACCGATTGGCTGCGCGCCGCCGACCTCTTCGCCTCGCCCTGCCGCACGCGCTGGGGCGGCTTTGAAGTGGAGGGCTTCGGCATCGTCTTCGCGGAGGCTGCGCTCACCGGCCTGCCGGTGATCGCCGGCCGCTCCGGCGGCGCCCCCGAAGCCGTGGTCGAGGGCGAGACCGGCATGGTGGTGGACGGCGACTCCGCCCAGCAGGTGGCCGCGGCGCTCGCCGCGCTGCTGCGTATGTCACCCGAGCGCCGTCGCGAGATGGGCGCCCGCGGGCGCGCGCTGGCGCTGGCCCGGCACACGCCCGCCGTGGTCGGCGAGCGCTACCACGAGCTCCTG
>JBAXRL010000395.1:0-3563 GCA_037131205.1 Actinomycetes bacterium
GGGCACTTCGATGACGCCTGGCGACGCAGGCTACCCTTCCGGAGCCTACAAGCGGCTTGCGCGCACGCGTCGCAGCAGAAGCGACTGGAGCGCCCAGCACTTCGATGCGCTGTTGAAGGGCTTTGGTTTCGAGCCCCGCGACAAAGGCAAGCACACGTTCTACGCTCACGGGGACTTCCCGGACGTTTATGTTGTAGTCCCACGCAGCCGAAGACTAAGATGCTATGTTGCGGACCAAGTCATCGACGCAATCGAAGACGTCCTGGCACGAAAGGGCATCACGGATTATGAGTAGAGACCTGGCCTACTATCGTCGGCAGCCATATCAGCGCCTGTGGGAGACCCGCGAAGACGCTGGTGAGAGGTACTTCGTGGTCCGGATCGCCGAGTTCCCGCGCATCGCCGGAGATGGAGCCACGCGGTCCGAGGCGTTGACTCATCTTCGAGAAGCCTTCGACGATTTCATCGCCTGGCGGATCGACGATGGCCTCGACATCCCTGAACCCTTTCGGGGGACCCTCGCGGAGGGTGGCCGGACTCTCGAACTCGAATGGGTAGACGAAACCGCTGCGGTCGACCCGGCCGAGACGCCGGGGGCGGTGGCGTGTTGGGACCTCAAGGGCTCAGACGCGGAGCAGGCTTGCCCGGCTTCAGCCGCCGAGTCGCTGCCTCGCACAACTGAGTTGATCGACGTCGGGGCGCTGTCGAGCGCAGCCTGATGGGTGGCTGATGGGAAGCTGACAACGGAGGTATCCGGCGCCTTGACGCTTGCTTGGAATGACTCCCGTCACTCTCGGTGAAGACTCAGGTCTTGTTCAGCGCCCTGTCGATCACGGCCCTCGCCCGCCCCTTCCCATTCTCAGGATCCTCCATCTGAACTACGTGGTGCGTCGCCAGCATTGATATCGCGCTGTTCAGTCTAAAGCGATTGGACTCGGTCCAAACGTCGCGCGTCAGCAGGACCGCTCCATTTCTCACTATTTTGCAGGCAATAACTGCTGTGCCAAGCGCTAGAGGATGACTTCCGGCTCCAAACCGGCAAGAGCTGGTCCAACGTTCAGACCTCCCCCGCCTCCTCCGCCGGCTCCGGGATGTACACCCGCTTGAGCGGGATCTCGGCGCGATACTTGGCGTCGAGGTTCTCGTAGTGCTCCAGCAGGAGGTCGAGGAGTGCGTCGCCGTCGAGCAGGCGGAGGTTGCCCTTGGCGTCGGCGAAGTCGCGCGCCTGCTTGGAGAACGACGCCAGCGTGACGAAGAGCCCGGCGCCTTTGTCGCCGATCGCCCCGGCGAGTGCCGCTACCTCGGGTGACCCGACGTTGCCCTCGCCGCTCTTGACCTGCACCTTGATGATCGGCGGGTGGAGCCCCAGCTCGTCCCTGAAGGCGACGATGTCGATGCCTTTGTCCGGCCCTTCCGGCGACACTCGCGTGCGGTAGCGCATGGTCTCGAGCAGGTCGCCGACCAGGTGGGCGAAGCGATGGCCCTTGAAGTTCTGCGTGAGCGTCTTGAGGAGGTAATCCTTGGTCGACTGCTCCACGTCGCTGGCAACAAGTGCGACGGTGGGATCCTGTTTGATCTCGATCTTGGGGTGCTTGCCCAGCGATGCGGCGATGAACTCCTCGGCGTAGGACTTGAGCTGGAAGAAGCTCGAGGCGCAGCCGATCTCGTACAAGGCGCCCTGGCTGAAGTCGGTCCGCGGCAGCGAGTGGAGCCACGTGACCGGCCGCTGACTTGGGTACCCTGGTTCGAGGCTGGGATCGTATCGATATGGCCCGTCGATCCGGCCAACGTGGATCTTCTTGTCGTTCCTTGACGGGTAGGCGATGAGGTCTCCGACCTGAGCCTCATGCACGAAACGGAAGTTCTGGCCGCCGGTGAGTGGGATGGCACCGGGCTTGGCGTCGGGGTACGCCTTCTGAGCTTGTGCCTTGAACGCTTCGCGATCTGGCGCAAGGGCCGCCAGATCACCCATGGCGTCCCAGCCGATAGCCATCACGTGTTTCTTGAGGAAGAGCGCGTCCGCGTCGCCCGTCTTGCCGGCGTGGATGCCTCAGACCGTGATGTCTTTGGTGGCTGTCATGGTCATAGACCTCCTGAGAAGGCGTGGCGGAGAAGGGCTGGAGGCAGTTGCGCGCCGAGTGCTGCCTGTTCCCCAATGACCTCGGCAAGTGCGTGAGTCCGTCGCAATCTGTCGCTCAGTTCGGCTACGAGAAGTCGTTGGGTCTCGAGAGACGGAAATGGTATGGACAGCGACCGGATGCTCTTCAACACCATGTGCTTGAGTCCAGCGCCTGCGGCCAGAGTTCCAACCTGGCTGCGAACACTTGGACTGTCGAGTGCGTACGTCACGTCGCGGGGATCAACCAGGTCCCTGCGCAGTTTGATGAGGGCAACGCTGACGAAGAAGCTGAACTCGTGCGCTTCCTGGACCAGGCAGGGAATGCCGAGGGTTCCGTCCTTCGTGTAAAGGATGTCGCCAACATCGGCCCTGCCCCGACTGGAGAATCGGGCGTGGTCTTCCGCAGTGATGAAGCTCGTTTCAGTGAGGTCGATCACTCGTTTGGCGATGTTCCGGACCGTGACGAACGGCACGCCTTGGTCGACGTAGGTAGGCGTGACGTGCGGGCCGTCTATCACCAGAGAAGCCACATCTCCGATGGTGGTCGCCGGGGCCGCTGAACACGCCGGTGACTCAAACGTCTTCCTGATGTGTGCCTCTGCGAGAGCTTTCATCTCACCGCCAAGGGTTTCTGCGGCGGCGCGCATGCGCGCCGCCGCAGCCAGTTGCTGGCTTAGGCGTACGGCAATCGCATTCTGGTCGGACAGCGGCGGGAGCGGAATCCTGATGGCGCGCAGTAGCGGCAGGTTCAGAGTCCTGCCCTTCACGGCATGCGAAGATCCTTGAGAGACGTCAGCGGCGGCCAGCGCGAAACGCAAGTACTCGGTTGTGACTTGCGAGGGGTTCCGTGGAATGAGCCCGGCGACGGCCTCATTCGTGAAGACGTCGACACCAGCGACTGCCATCTTGCCGATTGTCAGCTTAAAACTGAACAGCAGGGTTCCGGCCTTGAGAAGTGGCGCTCCAGACGCCACCGCGCCCAAGCTCGAGATGCACTCACGAGTCTCCGTCACGAGGCCATCGTTCAGGTCCGAGATGGTCACCCATGGCAGGCTCCCGTGCCAGTACTCTGGCGAGTCGCGGCGAGGCGTGCGCCCGATAGCGATCTCACATAGGTCGCCGAGGGTGGCTGATGGCCACTTGGGCGCCAGGCTGCTCACGCTGCGAACATCGGCGCCTTGGTGTCGAGCAGGACCTCAGACGGCTCGCCGAGAGCTTGCAGGGCGGCGAGCCCTCCGGCGCGCACCACGTCAGGGACGCGGAACACCTGCGGGCTCTCCAGGGCCGACGTGCCCTCCTGCGCGAACTGCAGCGCCAGGGCGTGCAGGGTCGCGGCCGTCTTGGCGGGCAGGCCGGAGAGCCAGCCCGCGTGCTTGTAGGCGAAGGCCTCGGCGCGCTCCAGGCGCGTGCGCGGGGCGAGGCCGTAGCCCAGCTCGGCGAGCAC
>JBAXRL010000396.1:0-3555 GCA_037131205.1 Actinomycetes bacterium
CCCCCTCCCTCCTCCACCCCCTCGGCATGTCGGGGCGGACCTTGGAGTAGTGCGTTGGCGCGCCTGCACCAGTGCACCGGTGTCGTCGGCGCACCGCAACGCCGCATCGCTCATCTACCCTCGCCGTACACCCGGGGCGCCGCGCTCGCCGCCGAGCGGCGCGGCGGGAGCGTCGGCGGGACGCTCTCGGTCAGGGGCCGCGGGGCCGGGCCGCGGCGCGGCGCGGCGATCGGCGACCGCCAGACGCAGACGGTGCAGCGCCCCGAGCGCCCCGAGCGCCTCGAACGGCTCGAGCGCCCCGACCTGGCGATCGCGTCCCAGCGCCGGGCGCGCGCTGGCCGCGGCGCGGCGGCGGTGGTATCCTGCCGCTCCCGTCCCCGGCCGTACGCGCGAGGGCGCACCGCCTCATGAGCATCGTCACCTTCAACAACGTCGAAAAATCCTTCGGTGGGCAGCGCCTGTTCACCACCGTCTCCTTCGCCATCGACGGGCACGACCACGCCGTGCTCGTGGGCCGCAACGGCGCCGGCAAGACCACGCTGCTGCGCCTCATTTCGGGCGCCGAGCACGCCGACTCCGGGACCATCGCGCGGGCGCGCGGACGGCGCGTGTGGCTGCACGAACAGACGCCGGAGCTGGAGCGCGAGCGCCCCGTACGCGACTACCTCCTGGAGGCGTTCGGCGAAGCCGTGCAGCTCGAGGAGGCGCTGCGCGTCACCGAGGAGAGCCTCTCCGGCCTCGCCGAGCACAGCCCCGAGCTGCGCGACACGATGAAGTCGTACCAGCAGCTGCAGCGCCGCTTCGAGGCCGCGGGAGGCTACGCCTACCGCAGCCGCCTGAGCGGCGTCGTCGAGGGCCTCGGCCTGCCCGACGAGATGCTCGAGCGCGGCCTGCTGTCTCTCTCGGGCGGCGAGCTGACGCGCGTCACGCTGGCGCGCGCGCTTCTCGCCGACGCCGACCTGCTGCTGCTCGACGAGCCCACCAACCACCTCGACATCGACTCGGTGGAGTGGCTCGAAGGCTTCCTCGCCGAGTACCCGCGCGCCTTCATCCTGGTCACCCACGACCGCAGGCTGCTCGAAAAGGTGGGTCAGCGCGTGCTGGCCGTCGAGCACGAGCATGTCGAGGCCCAAGGGGGCGATTTCGCCACCTATCTGCGCGAGAGCGAGGCGCGCCTCGACCTCATGCGCCGCGAGTACGAGCAGGACCTCGAGAAGATCGCTCAGCTGCAGCGCTTCTACGACCGCTTTCACGCCAAGAAGAACAAGGCGACGCAGGCCAAGGCCAAGCTCACGCAGATGGAGCGCATCAAGCGCGGGCTGCGGGAGCCGCCCAGGCAGACCAGGAGCTTCAAGCTGGGCCTGCCGCAGCCCCAGCCTTCGGCGCGCGTGGTGCTCGAGATGAAGACGCCGGCCCTCTGCGTCGGCTCCGCCGACGAACCCGCCGGCGTGCGCACCCTCGTGCGCGACGTCGACATCGTGCTGGAGCGCGGCGAAAAGGTCGCCCTGCTGGGCGCCAACGGCTCCGGCAAGACCACGCTGGTCGAGACCGTGGCCGGGCTGCGCAATCTCAGCGACGGCGCCGCGCACCTCGGCCACAACGCGCGCGTCGCCTACTACTCCCAGCAGGGCCGCGAGCTCACGGAGACGGAAACGTGCCTCGAGACCGTGCTCCCCCTGGTCGGCCACGACGAGGAGCAGGCGCGCAGGTTGCTCGGCCGCTTCCAGTTTGGCCCCGACGAGGTGGCGAAGCGCGTCGAGATGCTCTCGGGCGGCGAGCGCAGCCGCCTCCGCCTGCTGACCCTGCTCGTCGGCGACGCCAACTTCCTGCTGCTCGACGAGCCCACCAACCACCTCGACATGGGCTCCGTCGAGGCGCTCGCCGACGCGCTCGAGGACTACACCGGCACCATCCTCCTCGTGACCCACGACCGGCATCTGATCGACCGCGTCGCCTCGCGCGTCCTGGAGATCCACGACGACGAGCTGCTGAACCATATGTCGTCGGGCCGCTACTGGGAGGCGCGCGGCGCACGCCTCCCCGGTGACGCCGACGAGGTGGTCGCGGCCGGCGGCGGGGCCGCCGCCTCCGGCGGCCGGCCCGCCGGCCGCACCCCGGCCGCGCCCGCCGCCGCCGCAAAGTCGCGACAGACGAAGGAGACCGCGGAGGAGGCGCGCCGCAGGCGCGCCCGCCTGCGCGGCGTCGAGGCCGCCGTCCTGCGCGCCGAGAAGCGGCTCGGAGAGATCGATGCGGAGCTCGCCGAGCCGCACACCTACGCCGACCGCATCGTCCTCAACCGCTTGCTCGATGAACGCGGCATCGTCGAGGGTCAGCTGCAGCGCGAGTACGAAGAGTGGGGCAAGCTGGTCGACGAAGCGGGCTGAGCGACGGCCCGGCCGGCGGCGCCCGGCGCGCCTCGGGGTGCGGACCCGCGTGAGGACCCGTCGTGCTACGCTGGGAAGATGGCCCGGCGCACGACTCCCCACGATCTGCCTCACGTCCATGCGGCGACCGTCGCCGCGCTTCAGGAGCGCCTTCTCGGCTGGTACGCCGCCGAGGGCCGTGACCTGCCGTGGCGGCGCACCAGAGACCCGTACGCGATCCTCGTCAGCGAGGTCATGCTGCAGCAGACGCAGGTGCCCCGCGTGGTGCCTAAGCTCGCGGCGTTCCTCGCGGCCTACCCGCGCCTTGAGGATCTGGCGGGAGCGCCCCTGGACGACGTGCTGCGCCTCTGGAAGGGCCTGGGGTACAACAACCGGGCGCGGCGGCTGCGCGACTGCGCCGCCGCCGTCGTGACCGCCGCCAGCGCCGGCGACCGCGCCGAGCTGCCACGCTCCCTGGCCGGCCTGCGCGAGCTGCCGGGCATCGGCCCGTACACGGCCCGGGCGGTGCTCATCTTCGCCCACAACGACGACCTCGCCGCCGTGGACGCCAACGTGCGCCGCGTGCTCACGCACGAGCTGAGCCTCCCGGCCGACCTCGGCGACAACGAGCTTCAGATGGTCGCCGAGGCGGTGCTTCCGCGCGGCCGCAGCCGCGCCTGGCACAACGCGCTCATGGACTACGGCGCCCTGGTGCTCACGGCGCGCGCCACGGGCATCGCGCCGCGCACCCGCCAGAGCGCCTTCGAGGGCTCGCGGCGCTGGTATCGCTCGCGCCTGCTGCAGGCGCTTCTCGACGGCGGGCCGCGGCGCCTCGACGAGCTCGCCGTGACGCTCGACGTGACTCCCGCGGTAGCGGCGGAGCTCGCCGACCTGCTCGCCGGCGACGGCCTCGTGCGCCGCGACGGCGACTGGGTGCGGGTGGCGTGAGGAGAGTCGGACAGGTCACCGAGGCGCGCCTGCCCTGCGCCCGCTGAGGCGCTTCGTCAGGTGCGGAACATGGTGAGCAGGAACACCAGCTCCTCGTGAGCCTGCACGGCGTGCTTGAGATCGGCCGGCATGTAGTAGAGCTTGCCGGGCCCGGCCTCGTGCTCCACGCCATCGAGCACCACGGCGCCGCGCCCGCGCAGGATGTGGATCACGGCCGGCACGCTGGCCGTGTGCTCGCTGAGCT
>JBAXRL010000397.1:0-3552 GCA_037131205.1 Actinomycetes bacterium
GTGCGCAGGTTGGCGGTGACGTCCTCCCCCACCTCGCCGTCGCCGCGCGTGGCGCCGACCACGAAGAGCCCGTCGCGGTAGGTGAGCGAGATGGCGAGACCGTCGATCTTGGGCTCGACGACGTAGCGCAGCGGCGCGTCGTCGTAGCCCTTGCCCTCGAGAAGGCGCCGGTTGCGCCCGTCCCAGGCGAGCAGCTCATCCTCGTCGCGGGCGTTGGCCAGGGAGAGCATCGCCTCGAGGTGGCGCACCTGCGCGAACTTCTCCAGGGGCGCGGCGCCGACGCGCTGAGTGGGCGAATCGGGGGTCCGCAGATCGGGGCGCTCAGCCTCGAGCGCCTGCAGCTCGCGGTAGAGCGCGTCGTACCCGGCGTCGGCGATCCGCGGCTCGTCGAGAACGTAGTACTGATACGCGTGATGCTCGAGGATCTCGCGGAGCTCCGCGGCTCGCGCGACGGCCCGGTCCGCCTCGTTCACGCCTCCCCCTTTCGCGCCGCCGCCGCGCCCGGCCTCAGGCGCCCGCGCCGCGCCTGAGCCGCACGCCCTCGCCGCGCAGGCAGAGGGCGAGCAGGTCGCGCGGCGCGTCCAGCCAGAAGTCGGGGCCGGCGGCCAGCAGCGCGTCGCGGCCGAACACGCCCCAGGCCACGGCGGCGGTGGCCATGCCAGCCGCCGCCCCCGCCTCGATGTCGAACGGGCTGTCGCCGACGTAGATGGCGCCGGCGGCCGTCGCGCCGAGCCGCTCCAGGCAGAGCAGGAGCGGTACCGGCGACGGCTTGTGCTCGGTGGTGTCGGTGGCCGTCACCACGACGTCGAAGTGCGCTTCGAGGCCCACGGCGCGAAACGCCATGGCCGTGGTGTCGCGGCCCTTGCTCGTGACGATGCCGGTGCGGCGCCCCGCGGCCTTGAGCGTGCCGAGCACCTCGTCGATGCCTTCGTACCCGCGGATGAGCTCGTCGTGGCGCCGGTGGTTGTACTCGCGGTACACGTCGTAGAGCTCCTGGGCGTGATCCGCCGAGAGGCGTTCCATCTGCGCGTACAGCGGGCGCCCCACGCCGGCGAGGATGACCTCGTCGGCCAGAACCTCGCCCATCACGGTGGTCGTGGCGTAGCGGAACGACTCGACGATGAGCTCGACGGTGTCGACGACCGTGCCGTCGAGATCGAACACCACCGGGTCGAACCCTGCCTGTGGAAGCGATTCAGACACGGAGCCTCTCCAGGTCGAGATCCCAGGTGGCGAGCGCGGCGAGCAGCTCGGGGTCGAGCAGGTCGTAGCGCAGCGGCGTGACCGCCACGCAACCGCGGCCGACCACGTCGAAGTCGGTGTCGGCCCACTCCCCGGCCGTGGGATGGTCGCAGGGGACGAAGTGCTCGGCGGCGCCGGCGAAGGGGTCGGCGCCGGGCGCGCCGGCGAGCGCAGCCGGCCCGGCGCCGTCGGCGCTCAGGAAGACGCGGTCGCAGCGGCTGGCGCCGCCCAGCCGCGCCGGGTGGACGCCGGCGAAGTCGGCCAACGGCCTGTCGGGCAGGTTGATGTTGAGGATGCTGTGACGGGGCAGGCCGCGGGCGATCACGTGCTCGACCATGGCGCGCACCAGCGGCGTGGCCTCGGCCAGCCAGCCGGGCGCGTGGCTCTCGACCGAGAAGGCGAGCGCCGGACGCCCGCGAAGCGCCGCCTCGAGGGCGGCGCCGACCGTGCCCGAGTAGGTGACGTCGGCGCCCATGTTGGCGCCGCGGTTGACCCCCGACACCACGAGGTCCGGGGCGGGGGCGCGCACGCCGAGGAGACCGATGCGTACGCAGTCCGACGGCGTGCCGTCGCAGGCGAGGCCGGGCCACCCCTCGCCGAAGGTCACCGGCTCCAGGTGCAGCGGGCGGTCGATGGTGATGCCGCGCGCGACCGCGCTGGCGTTGTGATCGGGGGCGATGGTGGTGATCTCGCCGAGGCCATCGACGGCGGCGCGCAGCACGGCGAGGCCGGGGGCGTGGATGCCGTCGTCGTTGGTGAGCAGGATCTGCAGGGTCACCGTCCTATTGTAGCCGACGCGCCGGCGCGCGCTCGCGGAGCACGGGATCCCGGGTCGCCGCGGGGGCCGCGCGCGCCAACGTCAACGCGCGGCGCGCCAACGTCAACGCCGGGAGCGCTCTGTCACCCTCGCGCTTCGGCGCGGCCTCCAGTAGTCTGTCCGGGAGACGCCCACCCCCCGGGTCCGCGGCAGGAGAACCACGGACCTCGTCGTATGTGTGCCATGGCAAGGCTGCGAAGGAGCCCGGTGACTGACGCGAAGCACGCCCCCCACGAGCTGGGCGGCCATCGACTGACGGCCCGTCGCACGGCCGCCCTCGCCGCCGCCCTCGGCGTCGTCTCGTGCCTCGTCTTTCTGCTCGGCGCCGGCTCCCTGTGGCCGCTCTTCATCTTCCCCCTCTTCCTCGGCGCCGTGTTCTTCTTTGAGGCCGGCAGCCTCGTCGTCACCTTCTGGCTGGGCAACTTCTTCGTGCTTTACTACAGCTTCCGCGCGCCGGCGACGGCGGGCGTCGTGCGGCAGGCTCTCCTCGGGATGGTCCTCTTCTTCCTCGCCGGCCTGCTGCTCGGCCGGGTGCTGCGCAAGAACCACGAGATGCAGACGCTGCTCGCGGCCTCGTCGCTCAGCGACCGTCTCACCGGCCTGTACAACTACGGTACCTTCGTCGATTACCTGCACAACGAGGTCACGAAGGTCGACCGCTACGGCGGCGAGCTCACGCTCATCATGCTCGACCTCGACCACTTCAAGCAGTTCAACGACCGCCATGGGCACGAGCCCGGCAACGATGTGCTGCGGCGCGTCGGGGCGACGCTGCGCGGCGCGGTGCGCGACGCCGACATGGCGGCGCGCTACGGCGGCGAGGAGTTCGCCGTGCTCATCCGCGGCGACGAGACGCACGGCTACGAGCTCGCCGAGCGTCTGCGGCGCGCCATCGAAACCACCGCCGTCGAGGTGCGCGACGGCGCTGAGGTGTTCTGCACCGTCTCCGCCGGCGTGGCCACCTACCCGGTGGGCGCAGCCGCCGAGACCGAGCTCGTAGAGCGCGCCGACGACGCCCTCTACGAGTCCAAGCGCCGCGGGCGCAACCGCGTGACCATCTACACCGGCGTAGCCCAGCACAGCGGCCTGGCGGCGAGCCTCAGCGCCTGAGGGCGCGCGCCGCGGCGGGCCGCCGCCACGCTCCGACCCCCTGCCGGCGCGTCAGGTCGCCTTCTGCTTCTCCTTGGGGTTGCCGCCGTCCTTGGCCGGCTTGGCGGGCGCCGACGCGGGCGCCTTCTCGCCGCCGGAAGACCCGTCTTTCGAGGAGGAGGCGCTCTCGCCGGAGGACTTGCCCTCCTTGGACGAGGCGCCCTCGCCGGAGGACTCGCCGCCGTCGGCCGACGCGTCGCGCCCCCCGGGGCGACGGCCGGAGCCCTTGCCGTAGTCGGTGGTGTAGAACCCCGATCCCTTGAAGTGGATGGCCACCGGGTGAAGCACCTTGCGCAGCGTGCCGCCGCACTTCTCGCAGGTCACGAGCGGGTCGTCGCTCATCC
>JBAXRL010000398.1:0-3544 GCA_037131205.1 Actinomycetes bacterium
TCTACGTCGCCGACGGGGTCGCCGACGGCCTGACCTTCTGGCTGCGCGCGCGCCGCGCCCAGGGCGCCGTCTCCGACGAGGACGCCAAGGACCGCGTCCTCGTCAGCGAGTTCGTGCGCACGTATTTCGTGGTCGTGGCGGCCATGGCTCTGGTGCTGTACATGGTCTTCGGCGGCCGCCTGCTCAAGCCCGGAGGGGTCGTACCCGAGGGCGTCTTCCAGGCGTTCGCCACCTGGCAGTTCTGGGCGCTGGTCGCGGGCTTCGTCGCGGTCCGCTGGTTCACGTACTGGTGGGACTGGGTGCGCGGCGGGGAGGCGGCGTTCATGCCGCCGGCCGGCGTCGTGGCCGCGCCGCTGCGCCGCCTCTTCGTGCTGCAGGTCGGCGTGCTCGTCGGAGGGCTCATCGTCTACTGGCCGCTGCGTTCGTCAGCCACCGCGCTGGCCGTCCTGGTCGTCCTCGTGGCGGCGGCCGAAGTGGCGCTGGCCGTGCTCGAGCGTTTGCGCACGGCGCGCATCCGCGCCGCCTTCGAGGCGGGGGTCAGGGCCGAGCCGCGCGGCGCGCGGCCCGGCGGCCCGCCCGCGCCGCCGAAGGCGCGGCCGCGCGGCGGGCGGCGCCGCGCGCGGCGCCGCTGACGCGGTCCGCCTTGCCTCGGTTCCCCGTGACGGTCTACCATTGAGCATCAGGCGCGCGGGATCGTCGCAATCGCACGCCGTGTCCGCATCAGCCAAGGGGGGTGCCGATCTTGAGCGCGAAGGAGCGCGAAACGGCCAACGTGGGCGCTGGCCTGTGGAAGGGCATCGGCATGTGGGCCTGGATGCTCTTCCGCATCAGCGGCCTGGTGCTGGTCTTCTACCTGTTCGTCCACCTCTGGGTGATCTCCCAGGGGCGCGTCGGCGGCCCGGAGTCGCTGGACAGTCTCTTCGAGTTCTTCGACAAGCCGCTGCTCGTGTTCCTCGATCTCATGCTGGTGGCGGCCGTGCTGTACCACGCGCTCAACGGCGTGCGCATCCTGCTCATGGACTTCGGTGTGGGCATCAAGCGGCACAAGGCCGTGTTCTGGGTGTGCATGCTCGTGGCGGCGCTGGCGCTCGGCGCGTTCTCCATCAAAGCCTCCAGCTTCATCCTCTAGGAGGCTGACATGGCATTCGGGATCGAGACTCTGGACCGCAGCCGCGGCGGCATGTGGCCCTGGCTGGGCCAGCGCGTCACCGCGGTGCTCGTCATCGTCACCATCATGGTGCACCTTGTGCTCACGCACTTCATCGCCATCGGCGAGCTTTCGTTCGACAACATCGGCGCGCGGCTCGCCGGTGGCGCGGTGCTCGTCAACGACATCGTGCTGCTCGTGGCGGTCGTCTACCACGGCCTCAACGGCCTGCGCATGGTCGTGCTCGACTGGGGGCTCGCGAGCCGCGGCGGGCGGCGCCTCTTCGACGTCGTGCTGTGGCTGGTCGGCGTTTCCAGTATCGTCTACGGCATCTGGGCCCTCTGGGTCTGGGTGAGCTGAGGGGGACGGCATGCCACACCATCAGCTCATCGTCGTCGGCGGCGGCCTCGCAGGGCTGCGCGCCGCCGTCGAGGCCAAGGCGGCCGGCCTCGACGTGGCGATCCTCAGCCAGGTCCACCCCGGCCGCAGCCACTCCGGGGCCGCACAAGGCGGCATCAACGCGGCGCTCGCCAACCACCCCGACGGCCACGACGATTCGCCCGCGAAGCACGCCTTCGACACCGTCAAGGGCTCGGACTACCTGGCCGACCAGGACGCCGCCATCCAGATGACCAGCGACGCCCCCGGCGTCATCTTCGAGATGGACCACTGGGGCTGCCCGTTCAGCCGCTTCGACGACGGGCGCATCGCCCAGCGGCCGTTCGGCGGCGCCGGCTACCCGCGCACCTGCTACGGCGCCGACAAGACCGGTCACTACCTGCTCCACTGCCTCGTCGAGCGCGCCTACGAACGTCAGGTCGCGATGTACGTCGAGGTGTTCGTCACCGACCTCATCGTCGAGGACGGCCGCTGCCGCGGGGTCGTCGCCTACGACATGATCCGCGGCGGCTTCGAGGCGTTCACCGCCGACGCCGTGATCATGGCCACCGGCGGCGCCGGGCGCATCTACAGCAACACCACCAACGCCATCATCTCCACGGGCGGCGGCGCCGCCGTCGCCTATCGCGCCGGCGTGCCGGTCGAGGACATGGAGTTCATCCAGTTCCATCCCACGGGGTTGCTCACCACCAACATCCTCATGACCGAGGGCGCCCGCGGGGAGGGCGGCTACCTCATCAACGACCTCGGCGAACGCTTCATGAGCAAGTACGCGCCCACGGCCATGGAGCTGGCGCCGCGCGACATCACCTCGCGGGCGATCACCACCGAGATCCTCGAGGGCAGGGGCATCGGCGGCAAGAACTACGTTTACCTCGATCTGCGGCACCTCGGCGCCGAGAAGATCATGGAGAAGCTCCCCGGCATTCGCGACCTCGCCATCCACTTCGAGGGCGTCGACCCCATCGAGGAGCCGATCCCCATCACGCCGTGTCAGCATTACACGATGGGCGGCATCGACACCGACGTGGATGGGCGCACGGCGATGCCGGGCTTCTACGCCGCCGGCGAGTGCGCCTGCGTCAGCGTACACGGCGCCAACCGTCTGGGCGGCAACTCGCTGCTCGAGACCATCGTCTTCGGGCGCCGCTCCGGCGCGGCCGTGGTCGCCGACCTCGCGGGGAGGGCCGGCGGGGGCGCAGCCTCCGCCGCCGGCGCCCGCGCGGTCGCCGGCGCGGAGGCCCGCGTGGCTGCTCTTGCCGGGCGCGGCGCGGACGGCGAGGACCCGTACGCCATCCGCGCCGACATGACGGTCACCATGAAAGACCACTTCGGCGTCTTCCGCGAGGACAAGCAGATGCGCGAGGGCCTCGAGCGGCTGCTCGCCCTCAAGGAGCGTTGCCCTCGGATCGGCCTGCGCAACGCCGGCGGCGTCTTCAACATCGACCTCATCCGCACGCTCGAGCTCGAGGGCATGGTCGACCTCGCGCTCACCGTGGCCGCCGGCGCCGTGGCGCGCACCGAGTCGCGCGGCTCGCACTCGCGCACCGACTACCCCACGCGCGACGACGAGAGCTGGCTGAAGCACACGCTGGCCCACTACACGCCCGCCGGACCGCGGCTCGACTACAGGCCGGTGACGCTGGGGACCTTCGAGCCACAGGAGCGCAAGTACTGATGCCTGCAGCGAAGTTCCATATCAAGCGCTACGACCCCGCCCGCGACGCCAAGGGCGCGTCGCGCTACGACGACTTCGTCGTCCCCTACGACAGCAGCCTCACGGTGCTCGAGGGGCTCTTCGCGATCCAGGAGCATCAGGACGGCGCGCTGGCCTTTCGCTACTGCTGCCGGGCCTCCATCTGCGGCTCCTGCGCGATGTACATCAACGGCAAGTACCGGCTCGCCTGCCAGACCAACGTGCGCCACGTGCACGCCGACGTGATCACCGTGGAGCCCATGCCGCACCTGCCGCTGGTCAAGGACCTGGTCTGCGACATG
>JBAXRL010000399.1:0-3534 GCA_037131205.1 Actinomycetes bacterium
GAGACCTCACAGCGTCCGGCCCAGGGTGAATCCCGCTCTCACGGCGTCGAACACGCGGCCGACGGCGAACGAGTCTCCCACGTTGTACACGCTGGGTGCGACGTGCAGCCGGACGCACTCCTCATGCAGGCTGGAGGCTGGAGTCAGGCCGGTGGCCAGCACGACCATGTCGGCGGCGAGCCTCTCCTCGGCGAAGCGCCCGCCGATCGAGCGCGCCAGGGGATTGTGGATGTTCGCGGGCAGCAGCGGCGCCCACGTGACGTAGGGATCAGGCACGCTGGGCGACGTGTTGCGCACGATCACGACGCCCGCGCCGTCGATCGACCTCAGGCGGGCGCAGTTGAGCAGCCGCACGTCGAGCGCTTCGAGGTAGTGCAGCAGGTAGCCGCGGTTGGCGGTGCAGTTGCCCTTCATGAAATGGGGCAGCATCTCGACCACCGTCACCTGCTTGCCGTGCTCCGACGCCAGCCAGAAAGCGACCTCACAGCCGAGCGCCCCGCCGCCGACCACCACGACCCGCCGGGCGTCGGCGGCGCGGCCGGGCTGCCGCAGCAGGTCGATGGCCGACACCACGTGCGGGCCGTCGATGCCCTCGACCCGGGGCCGCTGCAATTCGCCGCCGGTGCAGGTCACCACCGTGTCGAAGGCCCCTCGTTCGAGCTGCCCGGTGGAAGCCGCGTCCCCCAAGCGGACGTCCATGCCGTGCTCCTTGACGGTGCGCTCGAGCAGCCCTTCGAGGTAGCGCAGGTAGTTGGCCACGTCCAGCTTCGCCCGGGGGACGGAGCCGGGCACCAGCATGCCGCCCGGCCGGTCCTGTCGTTCGAACACCGTGACCTCATGTCCGCGACGCGCCGCCGCGCAGGCGCAGGCGATGCCGCCCGGGCCTGCGCCCACCACCGCGATCCTGAGCGGGTGCTCTGCGGCCGGCAGATCCCGTGGGATGACGTCTTCGAAGCCCGCCCGCGGGTTCACCGAGCACTGCGAATGGCCGCCCTCGGCGAACTCGTTCAGGCAACCTTCCTGATCGCCGATGCACGGCACGATCTCGTCCACCCGGCCGCTGTACGCCTTGAGCGGCCAATCCGGGTCGGCCAGCAGGGGACGCGCAAGCATGACCATGTCGCAGGCTTCATCGCGCAGCGCCTGCTCGCACACGTCGGGGCTACCCAGCTTGCCGACCGCCGCGACCGGCACCTCGAGGCCGGCGTTGGACGTGATGCCGCGCTCGCGCAGGTACTCGCGGGCGACGCGGGCCACGTCCAGGAAGCAGCCGGGCGGCATGAAGGTGGGAGGATGAGGCAACCACCAGTTGTCGTAGCAGCCCAGGTCGACATCGAACGCGTCCACCCCCGCCTCAACGAGGTCGGCCATGAAGCCCAGAGTCATCTCCACGGTGCGCTCCCCGGCGAAGCGCCTCAGCGATCCGACCGACTTCATGCGCTCGCCGTAGGTCTCGTCGAGGGCGGTGGTGAGG
Organism: Actinomycetes bacterium; assembly: GCA_037131205.1. Classification (GTDB taxonomy): domain Bacteria; phylum Actinomycetota; class Thermoleophilia; order UBA2241; family UBA2241; genus CAIXSE01. Next base: position 1,475 of record JBAXRL010000399.1, read on the forward strand.
TCGATGCGGTACATGATCGGGTAGTGAGCGTCGGTGCGGCGGCGGATCTCGCGGACCAGATCCAGACCGAACCGTGGCCATTCGGCATAGCGGCCGGACCGGCGTCGGTTGAAGGCCGGGCTCGTGAGCTGGTCGAGCAGGTACCCTTCGTGGCCATGAAGATGGACGCCGTCGATCTGCATCGCCTGGGCGTCGGCCGCGGCCTGGCCGGCCGCCTTGATGATCTTGCGGCACTCGCGGTCCGCGAGCGGGCGGCACGGGACCGCGGGCATGTAGAAGTTCGGGTTCCACGACGCCGAGACCGGGAGCCGGTGCTTGGTGAGCAGGCACTCGGGCGAGCCGACCCTGCCCAGCCCGGCCGACATCTGGATGAAGAACCGGGCGCCGTACGCGTGGCACGCGGCGGCGATGTCGCGCCAGCCCGAGAAGACGGTGCGCGAGCGGTCGATCCGCGGGAAGTACGTGAGGCCGCCGGGCTCGGTGACCGCGGGGTCGACCCTGTGGTCGACGGGAATCAGGCCCGACGTCAGCAGCCCCGCGCCGCCCTGGGCACGTTCGGCGAAGTAGCGCACCATGCGCTCGCCGGGCCGGCCCGATTCCTCGGCCACCGAGATGTTGCCCATCGGACCCATGATGATGCGGTTGCTGAGCGTGACCCCGTTGATGCGGATGGGCGAGAAGAGACGTTCGTAAGGGTGCAGCCGGCCGCTCAGACGACCCTGCGCCAGCCGGTCATCGCGCAGAAACCAGGAGCCGTACTCCTCGGTGAGGCGCCGAACCATCTGTTCGCTGTCGTGATCCATTCTTCCCTGACACACTACGTGACGCCGAACCCCACGACAATGTCGGCGTCCCGGGAAGCGGTCGCGGGTACAACCATTCCGCAGCCGGAGCAGAGTGGCCCGCGGACCGAGGGGACGAACATGCAAGCACGATGGATCGAGTTCGGTGAGATCGAGATCGAAGGCGAGCGCTACACCTTCGACGTCGTCATCGACGCCGGCACGGTGAAGAAGCGCGACAAGAAGCCCTCGAAGGCCGAACGGGGCCGGTTCGGTCATACGCCTCTGTCGGCGAACGAGAGGATCCCGTGGGGTGGCAAGCGACTGATCGTCGGGACCGGCAAGTCCGGCGCACTGCCGATCATGCCCGACGTGTGGGCAGAGGCGGAGCGGCGCGGGGTCGAGATCGTCGCCGTTCCCACAGAGGACGCACTGTGCCTGCTGCGCGACGTCAAAGCGAAGGATGCCTACGCCGTCGTCCACGTCACCTGCTAGCCTCCCAGGCGGCCACGCGACCCGCGGCCGGTGCAACAGGGGGTACATGATCATCCCCGTCACTCAGGAGCCGGTGAGCCGCGAATGGGTGCCCGGTGAGTGCGCAGCCGGCAGCGCTTCCGGCGGGCGCGCGGGCGGCCGCGGCGACCACGGCGGCCGCGGCGCGGGGTGGTACGAAAAGGGAAGACAAGGATTCCTTAACTGTCGGGTCACCTGCGGCCGTTCGCAGGCTCGGTTGCCGGGGGGAAGATAAGGATTCGCCGGGATTCCTTATCTTCCCTCACAGTACTACCCCGCCGCGGCGGGTCCGGCGGCTGCCGCGGACGGGCGTCCGCCGGCCGGCGGGCGCGCGCGGCGCGCTGTGTCCGCCTTCTCGCCGCTCGTCGATCCGGATCCGGAGACTGATCGCGCAGCCGGAGGGAAGGGGATGGTCATGAGGGGGTACTCTGCCGGCAGAGAGCGGGCCGATGCTGATCTGGCTCTTGCGCACCATTCCCCCGGCGCCGCGTCCGGGAGCCATGTCGCGCCTTGGTAAGATAAGGAATGCCCGGTTCCTTATCCTACCGATGCGCACTACCCCGCCGGGCGCTGTCAAGCACCCGCTGATCTGCGCCTGCCGGCGCAGGCTCGCCGGCGGCGAGTTCCACGGTCGCCTCGGCGGCGACCCCTGAACGACCGAAGGAGATGCCGTGGCGTCGATGCTCGCGCTCGTCAAGAACCACCGGGGACCGGGTCTGGCGCTGGAGAGCGTGCCCGTGCCCAGCGCCGGCCCCGGCGAGGTCG
>JBAXRL010000400.1:0-3534 GCA_037131205.1 Actinomycetes bacterium
GGCCGCCTCCGGACGCTCCGCGCTGTGGCCACTCGTATCATCACGCCGTCTGCGCGTCGGCATTTGAGCGCGCCCTACTCGTAGTACTCGGCACCGGGCCCTGGGGGTGGCGGCGTGCTGTTCGCGCCGTAGACCGACTTCCAGAGGATGGCGTCTATCTGCCATTGCGGGACCGCGTCGATCTTCCCCAGCGGCAGCCGGCCGGAGAGCGCCGCCCACGGGGCGGCCTGCGTGTTGCGCGTCAGGAGGTCGATGGCGGGGACGATCACGTCCACCGGCTCGGAGTTCAGCGGCTCGGCGGTGAACGCGGCGTACATCGGGGAGGCCAGGGCGTCGTTCAGCGACAGCGCCTTCATGCCCATGATCAGTTCCATGGAGCGCACCACCGAGAGCAGGTCGTAGCGCCGGTGAATGATCGCTCCCCGGCGCGCGTACGGGCTGATGACCGCCACGGGAATGCGGTGCGCATCGACGTGGTCGGCGCCGTCCTGGGAGTCGTCCTCGACGACGAAGATGACCGAGGACGACCAGATGCTCGAGTGCGAGAGCGTGTCCACCAGCTGACCCAGCGCCAGGTCGCTGTCGGCCATCATGGCGCTCGGCGTGGGGAAGCCGGTCTGGGTGCCGCGCGTGTGGTCGCTGGTCATCGTGAGGTAGTTGAAGGTCGGCACGGCGCCGCTGGCGAGCTGGCTCTCGAAGCGCGCGCGGAAGCTGTCGATGTGGGAGTAGCTGCCCGGCGGGGCGCCGACGGGGAGGCTGGAGTCGAAGATCTCACCATCCAGCGGGTTCGTCGGGTCAGAGCCGTACGCCTGGCCGATGCTCAGGTCGGAGGGATAGGTTCCGCCCATCGTGAGGCCGGGGCCGAGGTCGGAGCTGGCGGCCACGCGCTCTTCCTCTTCAAGCAGCGCGGCGGACCTGTTGCGGTCTGGCAAGGTCGGCGCGGCGCCGGCGATCCCTTCGCCGTAGTTGAAGTAGGAGATGCCTTGGCGCTCGGCCTGGTTGAACAGAAAGCCGTTGCCCGGAAAGGTCACGGCGTACACGCCGAAGTCGTTGGGTCGCCCGCGCCCGCCGTATTCCTGCACCCAGTTGCGGTCGACGTAGTCGGGGACGCTCGCCGCGGCGGTCCAGAAGTGCCCCTGAATGGAGGCCTCCGAGTTGGCGAAGACGTGGTCGAGGAGCGGGAAGCGCGTGACCAGGGCGTGCAGGTTGGGGGTCACGTATTGCCCGAACACCACGAGGTGGGGATCGCTGTTGCCGCGCCCGAGATCGCCCAGGACCTGGTCGTAGCTGCGGTTCTCGCGGACCACGAAGAAGACGTGCTTGATGGGTCCGTTGGCGCGCAGCGGCGTCCCCGCAGGGGCCTTCTGCGCGTCCCGCGGATGGATCTGCCGCGTCGCCGCGGGGCTGAACCGTTTGACCCTCGCGTCTGAAGGCAGCGCCAGCAGCCCCGCCCGGCCGGCGATCAGCGTCGGCAGGTAAGTGGTCCCGGAGCTCGGACTGAAGATGTCGGTCGTGGGAGCGAGGTAGTTGAAGGCATAGAAGATGGGGTCGAAGGGGTCTGTCGGGACAGGGCCGGTGGGGTTGGGCCCGACGCCCACGCCCCGGGCGGCGACGTACAGGAGCTGCGCCGCGCGGCCGCCCCGGGCCGCGGCGGTCACCACCACCTGGGGATCCTCAGACGTGGGGATGCGACCCACCAGCCTCCAGTCGAGCGCCGGCCTGGCCTGCCGGCCCGGCAGACGGATGACGGCGATCTCATCGGCGCCCGATTCCGCCACAAACAGGCGGGCGCCGTTCGGGCTGAGCGCGAGCGCCACGGGCATCGTCCCGAGCCCGGCGCTGCGTCCCACCGAGATCGTGCGCTCCACGCGCCGGCGATGCAGGTCGACAACGACGACTTCGTCGAGGGCCGACAGGGCCACGTAGGCCCGCCGACCGGCGCGATCGACGACGATGCCCTGGGGATGAGAGAGCGGGGGGCCGACGGTGATGTCGCGAAGCTTCACGGCCCCCTGCAGGTCGACCACGGACACCGTCCCGGAGGCCTCGTTGCTCACCAGGCCGGTACGCCCGTCGGGGAGGATAGCCGCACCGAACGGGTAGGCCCCGCTGCCCATCGCCACGTACCGCACCTGGTCGGAGTCGTTCAGGTCGATCAGCGCGGCGCTGTCGGCGAGGTTGAGCGGTACCAGCAGGCGGCTGCCGTCGGGCGAGACCGCGAGCTTCTGCGGCCAGGCGTTCGTGGAGCCGCGAGCGCCGGGCGCCGTGACTGGAAAGGCCTGCACGAGCGGGGCTCCGGGCACCGGAGCGACAGCGATCGTCCGCAGGAGGCGCGCCGTGCCGGAGGCGGCGTTCCAGCCGTAGACGAGCACGACGTTGCCCTCGGCCCCCGGCAGAGTGGCCTGCGTCGGCCACCAGCGGGAGACACGGAGGCCGGAGACGTAGGCCCGCCGGCGCACCGAGTCCAGGGCGATGCCGCCCGAAGCGCCGGGGATGGGGATGATCTGACGCACGCGCCGGCGGACCGTGTCGACGATGCGGATGTCGTTGGCGCCCTGGCCGGCGGACACCGTCCAGAGGAACCGTCCGTCGGCGGTGACCGCTCCGCCGGCAGGGAAGTTACCGAGACCCACCTGCGCCCCCTGCGGGGTGAGCTGACGACCGTTGAGCAGGAAACCCGTGGCGGGATCGGGGGCGTTGGGCGTCGCTTGCGCCGCGCCGGAGAAGGTCGCCGCAAGCACCGCGACGAGCACGAGCATGAGGGATAGTCGTCGGATCGTCATCGGGTTCCGCCTTCGCCTGACTGCATCGTCGCACCCCGCCTGGGTCGGGTCGCATCCTAGCACCATGGCCGCGCCCTGCCGCGTCTGGTCGGGCCGCGTCGGGCCGCGTCGGGCCGCGGCATGTCGCGAATCGGCAGGATGAGGAAAGGCCCTTTCCATATCTTACCGATTCGCACTACCCGCCAGGCGGCCGGGCCCGCGGCGGCTCCGGCGGCCCGGCGGTCGCGGCGACCCGCGGCCTGGTCGGCCTGTCGCTGGGTCTTCCTTCACCTCATCGAGGCCGCTGACGTCGGCCGGCGCCTGGCCGCGCAGGCGCAGGTCGACGCGCTCCAACTCGTACTCGCCCCTGAAGTCGGTCGAACCGCCGTCGAGGCGCTCGTGCTGGGAGCGGACGAGGAGCCGCCCAGGCATTCCGCGGTTCGCCGCGGGTCCCCTCTCCCGTTGACCGCCCAAATGACGTAGGCTCACGGGGGCGGCGGGCCGGAGGGCACGCACGTTAGTCAGAGTGCCCGGAGGCCCGCTCGAAACCGTCTCCGGCAAGGGGGATCACGATCGAGGCGCACGCTGCCGCCACGAACCAGGCGCCGCCGTCGTTGGCGCGTAACGGCGGCTTTCTGCTGCTCTGGGTGGGCCAGTTCGTCTCGCAGATGGGCGACCGCCTGGCGATGGTCGCTTTTCCTTGGCTCGTCTACCAGAGCACGGGGTCGGCGCTCGGCACGGGGGCCGTCTTTGCCCTGTACACCTTGCCGTA
>JBAXRL010000401.1:0-3511 GCA_037131205.1 Actinomycetes bacterium
CGCGCGGCCGGCGCAAGTCGTCGGCCGCGCGCGGCGCGGCCTTCTTCTTGCGCGGCTGCCGCGCGTCGGCCATCAGGCGCCCCTGTCGATGCTGGTGACCGTGAGCAGCATGAGGCGCCGCTTCTCGGGAGTCTGAAGGAGCTCGAGGGCGTTGAGCGTGACGGTGCATGGCCCCAGCGCGCCCGTGGTGAGGCTCAGCTCGTAGTCATCGAGCTTCTTCTTCCTGGGCAGCACCTTGAGCAGCAGTTCGAGCAGCTCGGGCCTGAGCCAGGCGCCGTCGTAGACCTCACTCAGCGGGCGGCCGAGAATCTCGTCCCGCGTCTGCTGGAAGGTCGCCATGAACGCCTTGTTGGCGGTCACCACCGTGAGCTCCCCGTCGAGCACGAGCTGCGGTTCGCGCACGGTATCGAGGACGCTCTGCGCGAGCTCGCCGGTCTCGGCGACGGCTCTGGCCAGCTCGTCGAGCCGCGCCTGCAGCCGCCGCTCCTCGGTGACGTCGTCGAAGACGACGATGCCGGCCACGACCTCGCCGGCGTCGTCGGTGATCGGCGCGGCGTTGCCGACGACGACGCGATCGTCGCCCTCGGTGCGCCGCACGATGAACTCCCGGCTGAATGCTTCGCCGAACCTGATGGCGTGGGCGAGGGGCACTTCATCGGTCTGCAGTGGCCCGCCGTCAAGGTCCAGGAGCTGCCAACTGGCCACATACCGATCGATGCCGACCCCGTTGACGATGGTCTCGCGGTCGCCCCCGCGGATGAGCAGTCCGGCATCGTTCACATACCGCAGGGCGCCGTCGGGAGCATCGGCGATGGCGATGCCCGCCGGGCTTTGGTCCAGGGCGGCTTGAAGAAGGGCATGGGTGTGACGCAGATTCGCCTCCGCCTGCCTCCGGTCGGTGACATCGACGAACGTGAGCACCGCGCCCTCGATCACGTTCTCGAGGGTGCGGTAGGGCACCACGCGCATCTGGTAGAGGCGCCCGCCGCCGCTCTCGACCTGCATCTCCACGGGGGCCAGGGTGTCGAGCACCGAAGTCACGGCGGCCACCAGGTCGACGTCGCCCTTGAGGCGCGGGGCGATGTCGTTCAGAGGGCGTCCGACATCGGTCGGGATGAGGTTCATGATCGCCGTGACCGCGGTGGTGAAGCGCGTGATGAGGAGCTGCCGATCGACGAACAGCGTGCCGATGCCGGTGCCGGCGAGCATGTTGTTCATGTCGTTGTTGGCCCGCGAAAGCTCCTCGATCTTCTGCTGCAGCTCGCTGTTGACGGTGACGAGCTCCTCGTTGACCGACTGCAGCTCCTCCCGGGATGTCTCGAGCTCCTCGTTGGTGGACTGCAGCTCCTCGTTGGAAGACTGCATCTCCTCGTTGGTCGACTTGAGCTCCTCGTTGGAGGTCTCGAGCTCCTCGACCGTGGTGCGCAGGTACTCCTCCTTGGCCGAGAGCTCGCGGTCCAGGTCGGCGATGCGCTGCTCGCGGTCGGCGATGGGCTCCGCGGCGGTCGCGCCCACGACGTCGGCGGTCACGGGCACGTCTTCGAAGAGGACCAGCATCACGCCCTTGACGGCGTCGGGCCCGGGCATCGGCTCGATGATCAGGTTGACGAGGGCGACGCCGCCGTCGGTCCTGACGCGCAGGCGCTCGTAGCGCACCGTCTCCTTCTGCGCCAGGGCCTTGCGCACGCCGGCGGTGATCTCGAGGCGCAGGCCCTCGCGGGCCATCTTGAGGAGGCTGCCGCTGGGCTCGCCGGGCGGGGGTTCGAGGAAGCGGCCGGTGTGGCCGTGGATGTACAGCACGTCGCCCTCGGCGTTGATGACCACGCAGGCCGGGGCGTGCTTGTCGAGCAGCGTCCGCTCGGCGAGGTCGCGCACGCGCACGCGCAGGGGCACCTCCTGCAGCGGCGGGCGCCGGCCGTCGCCCGCGACGGCGCGCAGCGGCATCGCCGTGGTCAGTAGCTGCCGCGGGGTGACCGTGCCCCGGCGCTGGAAGAGCTTCCACTTCTTGTCGACCGGGGCAAAGAGGTCGGCGGCGTCGCCGACGGTCTCGGAGCTGCCCAGAAACAGGTAGCCGTCCGGGTTGAGCGCGTAGTGGAACAGCGGCATGAGCTTCTGCTGCAGATCGCCGTCCATGTAGATGAGCAGGTTGCGGCAGCTTATGAGGTCGACTCTCGAGAAGGGCGGGTCTTTAGTGACGTCCTGCTTGGCGAACACCAGGCAGTCGCGCACGGTCTTGGCGACGCGGTAGGTATCGCCGTCCTGCACGAAAAAGCGCGCCAGACGCTCCGGCGAAACGTCGGCGCTGATGCTGCTGGGGTACACGCCGACGCGCGCCCGCTCGATGGCCTCGGCGTCGATGTCGGTGGCGAACACCTGGGTGGGCACGTTGCGCTTGACGTTGCCGGCCTGCTCCAGCAGCAGCATGGCGATCGAGTAGGCCTCCTCACCCGTGGAGCAGCCCGGCACCCACACGCGCACCGGGTCGCCGGGGGCGCGCGCGGCGACCAGCGGGGGGAGCGCCTCGGCGGCCAGCGCCTCGAAGGCGGGCGCGTCGCGGAAGAAGTTGGTGACCCCGATGAGCAGCTCGCGGAACAGGGTCTCGACCTCGAGGGAGTCGCGCCTCAGAAGGGCGAGGTAGTCCTCCATGCGCTCGATCCTGGTGACGGCCATGCGGCGCTCCACGCGGCGGCGCAGGGTGTTGGTCTTGTAGTGCGTGAAGTCGTGGCCGCTGCGGTCGCGCAGCAGGTGCAGCACCTCGAGCAGCAGGTCGGGGCCCCCGGGCGCCGTGGCGCGGGCAGGCTGCGGCGCGCGCCCGAAGGCGCGGCTCACGTAGCCGAGGAGCTGCTCGGGCATGTCGGCCGGCGCCAGCACGTAGTCGACAAGGCCGGTGGCGATGGCGCTGCGCGGCATGCCGTCGTAGCCGGCCGTGTCGGGGCTCTGGGCGATGGCCATGCCGCCCTCGCCCTTGATGGCGCGCAGCCCGAGAGTGCCGTCGCTGCCGGTGCCCGAGAGCACGATGCACACGGCGCGCTCGCGCTGGTCGGCGGCCAGCGAACGGAAAAAGTAGTCGATGGGCAGGCGCTGGCCGCGCGGCGCCTCGGGGTCCACGAGCACGAGGCGGCCGCCCACCAGAGCCATGTCCTTGTTGGGCGGCATGACGTAGGCGCAGCTGGGGCGCACCTCCATGCCGTCTTCGGCCCACGCGACCTCCATGTGGGTGTACCTCTTGACCAGGTCGAGCAGCATGCTCTTGTGATCGGGGTCCAGGTGCTGCACGAGCACGAACGCCATGCCCAGCGATTCGCCGGACGGCATGGCGGCGAGGAACTCCTCGATGGCGGCGAGGCCGCCGGCGGAGGCGCCGATGCCGACCACGGGGAAGTCCGCCGCCGCGGCGCTCTTGGCGGCCGCCGCCGCGGCGCGCTTGCGCGCCGGAGTCGCCGCGGCCTTGCGCGCCGGAGTCGCCGCGGCCTTGCGCGCCGGAGTCGCCGCGGCGGCGGCCGCCAAGAGC
>JBAXRL010000402.1:0-3505 GCA_037131205.1 Actinomycetes bacterium
GGTCAGCCCGGCGTGGTCTTCAGCGTGGTGATGTCGATCAGATTGGCTGGGTCGACCGTGTGGTAGTACCACTGGCCGCTCGTGGCGTCGTACACGAGATCCCACTGGAGCTTGCTGGTCAGCACGAGCGACTTGCCGAAGGCGTCGGTGACGGTCATCACGTACCCTGCCTCCGGGCGCACGGTCACCCTTGCGCCCCCGACCTTGTAGCGCACGCCGTCGATACTCGCGGGGTACTGCGTGGGGTCCAGACCGAGGTCCGTGTAGCAATACGGCGCCCACGAACGCGGCCAGTAGCCATGCGTCGCGTAGAACTGCATCAGCAGCTCGATGAGGTTGCCGGTGGTCGCCGTGAAGGTGGACGCGACTGGGGTGGTCGACCCCCCGGAGACGGCGCCGTGGATGGAGCAGGACAGCTCAACGTGGCCATCGACATCACTCACCCAGGAGTACACGCCCCCGGCCGGACAGCGCGGTACGCCTTCCAGCAGATGGTCGTCGACCAGCGTCTGCACGTTCAGGCTGGCGCTGCCGCCCGCGATGATGTAGCTCTTCTCGGCCACTTCGATCTGCCTCATGTCGGCCCGGCAGGCCGCCGTCTTGGCCTGGCTGCGCTGCTTGGCGTAGGCCGCCGTGGCGATCGCCGCGAGGATGCCGATGATGATGATCACAATGAGCAGCTCGATCATGGTGAAGCCGGATTGCCGTCTGCGCATCTGAGTCATCGTGGCCCCTCCAGGGTCGGCCGTCTTCATGCGGCGTCACCATGAGTCTGCCCCCCGGCGCGAGCGGGCGCATGGGACATTCGTCCAGGGGCGGGCAGTCGCTCATCTCGCGGCGGGTGACCGTCTCGCTGATCGGCGCCGCCGCCTCGTGCGCTGGGCCATGCGCAAGTTCAAGCGACCGCGAGGCAGATCAGCCAGGGCGCGGGACTGGCGCGACGCGGCGCGGCTGCGTCAGCCCAGGCTCTTTGCCCATTGGCTCCTTGCCTCGCCCACCAATGGCCGGTCTGTGGGAGACGTATGACGGGAGACTGTCACGTACGGCTCCGCGAGAGCCGGGGGGGTGGGATTCCTCGCGGCTGCTCACGATAACGTCGCCGCCGACAACGTCATGAGGCGCCGCGTCTTCTGCACGCGCGGCGACCGCATCGTCGCCGAGGCCAGACGAGCCGTGGTGATCTCGCGAGGCGCCTCGATGCCACCACAGAAAGCTCGGATCACCGTGCCGAACGGCAACCTTCATCGGGAGATGCGGGCGCTCGCCAAAGCAGGCGCCGAGACTCCGGCGCGAGGGCCGCGCGGGGCCGACTCAGCGACATGCGGCATCGCCGCCGGCTCGGGGTAGGATGACGCATCATGGCCGCAACCCCGCCCATCGACGCCGCGACCCCCCAACCGTCCGCTCTGATGCGCTGGCTGCCGGGATTGGCCACGCTCCGCGGCTACCACCGGCGCGATCTGCGCGGCGACCTCGTCGCCGGCCTCGCCGTCACGGCGCTTCTGGTGCCGCAGGGGATGGCCTACGCCGAGCTCGCCGGGCTGCCCGCCGTCACCGGCCTCTACACGACGGTCATCGCACTGCTCGCCTACGCGGTGTTCGGGCCCTCGCGCATCCTCGTGCTCGGCCCCGACTCCGCCCTGGCGCCGCTCATCCTGGCGACGATCCTGCCGCTGGTCGGCGCCGGCGGCGACCCCGCCAAGGCTATCGCCCTTGCGTCGGCGATGGCCGTGATCATGGGCGTCATCTGCGTCGTCTCCGGGCTGGCGCACCTCGGCGTGATCACCGAGCTGCTCTCCAAGCCACTGCGCGTCGGGTACATCAATGGCGTTGCCGTGGTCGTCGTGGTGAGCCAGCTCCCCAAGCTGTTCGGCTTCAGCGTCACCGCCGAGAGCACGCCGGCGCGCCTCAAGGAGTTCGTCGTCGGCGTGCTGGACGGGCGCACCAATGCCGCCGCCCTGGCGATCGGGCTGGCCTGCCTCGTCCTGCTCTTTGCCTTCAGGGCACTGGCGCCCAAGGTGCCCGCCGTGCTCATCGCCGTCGTCGGCGCGACGCTGGCGGTGGTCGTCTTCGACCTCGTCGCCCACGGCGTCGCGGTCGTCGGGCCGGTGCCGAAGGGCTTCCCGGCCCCCGCTCTGCCCGCCTTCGATCTGGGCGAGATCGGGCGCCTCACGCTGGCGGCCTTCGGCATGGCGTTCATCACGCTCGCCGACACCTCGGCGCTCTCGCGCACCTTCGCCCTCAAGTACGGCCGCAAGGTCGACCCGGACCAGGAGATCGTCGCTCTGGGCGCCGCCAACCTGGCGGCCGGGTTCTTCCAGGGCTTCCCGGTGAGCGGCAGCGCCTCGCGCACGGCCGTGGCCGAGGCGGCCGGCGGCAAGAGCCAGGCCGTCGGTGTGGTCGGCGCGCTTGCCATCATCCTGCTGCTGCTCTTCGCCGGCGGGCTGACCACCTACCTGCCGCAGGCGTCGCTGGCCGCCATCGTGATCGTCGCGGGCACGGCGCTCTTCGACCTCGCCACCATGCGCTGGCTCTGGCACGTACGGCGCTCCGAGCTCGTGCTGTGCCTGACGGCCCTCCTGGGCGTCGCGATCGTGGGCGTGCTGCAGGGGATCGTGATCGCCATCGTGCTCTCGCTGCTCGCCTTCCTGCAGAGAGTCTGGCGGCCGTACGACGCGACCCTCGGTCGCGTCAGTGGCCGCCACGGCTACCACGACGTGAAGCGCCATCCCGACGCCCGTCAGGTGCCGGGGATGATCGTCTTCCGTTTCGACGCGCCGGTGTTCTTCGCCAATGCCGAACACTTCACGCGGGCGGTCAAGAAGCATGTCGCCGAGCGTGAGGAGCCCGTGCGCCACGTCATCATCGCCGGCGAGCCGATCACCGACATCGACACGACGGGCGCGGAATCCCTGCGCAACCTCATGGACGACCTCGCCGCGGACGATGTGACCTTCGCCTTCGCGGAGCTCAAGGGGCCGGTCAAAGACCGCCTGCGCAGCTACGGGGCCTTCAAGGAGATCGGCAAGAAGAACTTCTTCTCGACCATCGGTCACGCGATCACCGAGTATCTCGAAGAGGCCGGCGGGGATCCCCTCGAGTGGGTCGACGACTACGACGGCCCGAAGAAGACGCCGAAGGGTTGAGGGCGGACGCCGGGGTCTCGGCGACTACCGCCGCCGACCGTTCGCCGACGCCGCGGATGCTGTCTGACTGTGGTTCACTGCAGAGAATCGAGTTTGGCGGTGATGCGATCCCGACTGCCGACCCGCCAACGATAGAAGGAAGGGTTTCGGATATTGCGAAGAGTGCGACACTCACATAGAGTGCCGTACACAGTTGTACCGCGTCGCATGGCATGAGGCGGAGCAGCACGAAGCCGCACGAAACGGAGAGCAGGGGGAGGCCAAGATGGAGGCTCACACGCATCCCGGCCGCACCAGAAGCGTACGAGAGCCGATCGCTGCCGGCCATGGCGAGAGCAACAAGGTGGTCGAGCTGCGTG
>JBAXRL010000403.1:0-3502 GCA_037131205.1 Actinomycetes bacterium
CGTCGCCGGGAGCATCGGCGGCGACGTCCGTCTCACGGCAGCGATGGTATCACCCGCCGTAGTCGCCGTAGCCGCCGCGGCGGGGTAGTGCTGTGAGGGAAGATAAGGAATGCTGGCGGATCCTTATCTTCCCCCCGGCAACCGAGCCTGCGGACGGCCCGCCGCGACGCGACAGTCAAGGAATCCTTGTCTTCCCCTTTCGCACTACCCCGCGCCGCGGCCGCCGCGGCCGCCGCGGCCGCCCGCGCGCCCACCGGCGCGCCCGTCGCCGCCGGGCTCGCCATTCGTGGCTCACCGGCACCCGAGCGACGGGGATGGTCATGCCACACCAAACAGGCGCTTCACGACCACCGCGCGAGCGCCGAGCGCTGAGCCCCGAGATGGCGCTGCGCGTGGCGCGGCTGTTCGGCCGCGCGCCGGCGGAGTGGCTGAACGTGCTGCGCGACCTCCGGCGCGTCCGACCAGTGGTGTAGCATCCGTGGTGGTGGACGATCATGGTCCGCCGTCTCTGCGTCAGTCCGCTGGGAGGGGTCCCATGAGAGTCTGGCTCGTGCGCGTCGTGGTTTCGAGGCAGTGCTGAGGCCGTGAGCCCTCGACCCACACCCGCCGAGCTCGCGAAGAAGTGGGACGGCAACACGCGCACCGAGCGCGCCGCCTCGCAGGAGCATTTCATCGATCTGTGCCGCATGCTGGGCGTGCCGACGCCGAACGAAGCCGACCCTACCGGTGACGAGTACGCCTTCGAGAAGGGCGCGGAGAAGACCGCCGGCGGCGACGGTTTCGCCGACGTCTGGAAGCGCGGGCACTTCGCCTGGGAGTACAAGGGCAAGCACAAGAACCTCAAGGCCGCCTATCAGCAGCTCCTGCAGTACCGGGAAGCGCTCGAGAACCCGCCCCTGCTCGTGGTCTGCGACCTCGACCGCTTCGAGATCCACACCAACTTCACGAACACGCCGGCGATCGTCCACTCCTTCGACCTCGAATGTCTACTCTCCGACCCTTCGGAACCCTTGCGGCTGCTGCGCGCCATCATGCAGCATCCAGATGAGTTGAGACCCGGGAAGACACGAGATGAACTGACCGCCGAGGCAGCCCAGCAGTTTGCCTCCCTCGCCGAACGTCTCAGGGAGCGCGGACACGAGGCGCAGAAGGTGGCCCACTTCCTCAACAAGCTCCTCTTCTGCATGTTCGCGGAAGACGCGGGACTCCTGCCGGCCGGGCTTCTTCGACGTCTCGCCGCGGCTGCACCGAACGACCCCTCGGTATTCACCGACGGCCTCAGCGAGCTGTTTGCGAAGATGTCCGGCAGGGGCGGCCTGTTCGGCGCCGAGCGCATCGCCTGGTTCAACGGCGGGCTCTTCGATGGCGCCGCCGTGCTGCCGCTGACAGCCGGCGAGATCTCGACGATCGACAAGGCGTCCCGGCTGGACTGGTCGCAGGTCGAGCCGGCCATCTTCGGGACGCTCTTCGAGCGCGGGCTCGACCCCGGCAAACGCACGCAGCTCGGGGCGCACTACACCGATCGCGAGTCGATCATGAGGCTCATCGAGCCGGTGCTGCTGACGCCGCTGCGCCGCGACCTCGAGGCGACGAAGGCGCGGGTCGAAGCGCTGGTCGCCGAAGGGAAGACGATCACCGCGCGCACCCCGGCCGACAAGAATCCCGTGGCCGTCTTCAATGCGTTCCTGGAGCGTCTTCGCGCGATTCGCGTTCTCGACCCCGCCTGCGGCTCCGGCAACTTCCTCTACCTCGCCCTGCGGGCGCTGAAGGACCTGGAGCGAGAGGCGATCCTGTGGGCGTCGCTGACGCTGAACATGCCGATGCAGTTCCCCGAGGTCGGCCCGCAGGCAGTGCTGGGCATCGAACTGAACCCCTACGCGGCGGAGCTGGCGCGCGTGGTCATCTGGATCGGCGAGATCCAGTGGATGATCGCCAACGGCTTCGCCTACGTGCGCGACCCGATCCTCAAGCCGCTCGACACCATTGAGCAGCGCGACGCCGTGCTCGACCTCAGCGACCCCGGCCACCCGGGCGAGTCCGCCTGGCCGAGCGCGACCGTCATCGTCGGCAACCCTCCGTTCATCGGCGGCAAGCTGATGCGCTCCAACCTCGGCGACGAGTACGTCGATACGCTGTTCAAGATGTACGACGGTCGCGTTCCGCGCGAGGCAGATTTCGTCTGTTACTGGCACGAGAAGGCACGCGCCATGGTGGAGGCGGGGACCGTCAGCCGCGCCGGGCTCCTCGCGACGCAGGGGATCCGCGGCGGCGCCAACCGTCGCGTGCTGGAGCGGATGAAGGCGAGCGGCGACATCTTCCTGGCGTGGGCCGACGAGCCCTGGGTCCTTGAGGGCGCCGCGGTGCACGTGTCGTTCGTGGGCTTCGACGACGGCACAGAGCAGGAGCGGCACCTTGATGGTCACCCGGTGGCGGTGATCAACGCGGACCTGACGAGCGGCATCGACTTGACCGGCGTGCGGCGCCTCCCGGAGAGCAGGGGCATCGCCTTCATGGGCGACACGAAAGGTGGGTCGTTCGACATCTCGGCGGAGGTGGCCGAAACCCTGCTCGCGATGCCGAACCCCGATGGGCGCAGCAATCGCGACGTTGTGCGCCCCTGGGTCAACGGGCTCGATCTGACGCGACGCCCGCGCACTATGTGGATCATCGACTTCGGCACGACCATGGCTATCGAAGAGGCGGCGCTGTACGAAGGGCCGTTTGAGTACGTCAAAGAGCATGTGATGCCCACGAGGATGGCCAATCGGCGGGCCTCCTATGCCGAGCGCTGGTGGCTCCACGTGGAGCCGAGGATCGAGATGCGTAGGACCCTGTTGGGGCTGCAGCGCTACATCGGCACGCCGCGCCTCACGAAGCATCGGCTCTTCGTCTGGCTGTCCCAGAGTACGTTGCCGGACAGCCAGGTCATCGCGTTCGCCCGCGACGACGACTACTTCTTCGGCGTGCTTCACTCGACGCCCCATCAGCTGTGGTCGCTGCGGTTGGGTACGCAGCTGGAGACTCGGCCCCGCTACACGGCGACCACCACGTTCGAGACGTTCCCGTTCCCGGAGACCCCCTCGGCGCAGTCGATGAACGAGGTAGAGGCGGCGGCCCGCCAGCTCAACGACTTGCGGGTGGGCTGGCTGGACCCGCCGGGAGCGTCGCCCGGCGAGCTGGCGAAACGCACGCTCACCAACCTCTACAACTCGCGCCCCACTTGGCTCACTCAGGCGCACGAGCGCTTGGACCGGGCAGTGCACGCAGCCTATGGCTGGCCGTTCCCGCTCGACACCGAGGACGTGCTCGCTCGGCTGCTGCAGATGAACCTGACGCGGAGCGCACCGCCCAGCCTGCTGGCATGAGCCCACTCAGCTGTCGTGGGTGCGCCTCTTCCTCCCGGTTCAACGTGCCATAATGCGAGCATGGACATGACGCTCCACACCGCGTTGCGCGACATGCTCCGGCGCTACCAGTTGACTGCGGTGTACGTGTTCGGCAG
>JBAXRL010000404.1:0-3498 GCA_037131205.1 Actinomycetes bacterium
CGCGTCCGAGGACGACGACGATGCTTAGGGCCATGGGCGCCAGCGTCGTCGCCATGGTCCTGATGCTCGTCATCGGGCCATGGTTCATCCGCTGGCTGCGGATCAACGAGTTCGGCCAGAACATCCGCGACGACGGCCCCGAAGGGCACAAGACCAAAGAGGGCACGCCGACCATGGGCGGCGTGCTCATCTGGTTCGCCGTCCTCGTCCCCTTCCTCATCTTCAGCCAGTTCTCGGTGGCGTCGATCACGGTCATGATCGCCGCCCTGGGCAACGCCGCCATCGGCTTCGCCGACGACTGGATCAAGATCGTGCGCAAGCGCTCCCTGGGCCTGGCGGCCCGCTACAAGCTCCTGCTGCAGCTTATGCTTGCCCTCTTCATCGGCTTCATCGCCCTGCACTTCGTGGGCCTCGACACGCGCGTGGACGTGCCGTTCACATCGTATCGGCTCGAGCTCGGCGGCCTCGGCTTCTACGCCCTGATCTTCCTCACCCTGGCCGGGTTCAGCAACGCCGTCAACCTCACCGACGGCCTCGACGGCCTCGCCGCCGGCGCCTCGGCGATCGTCCTCGTGGCGCTCGCCGGCATCGCCTTCATCATCGGCCGCAACGCCAACGACCCGGGCATCACCGACCTCATGGTCGTCGCCGGCTGCGTGGGCGGCGCCTGCCTCGGCTTCCTCTGGTACAACACCTTCCCGGCCGACGTGTTCATGGGCGACACCGGGTCCCTGGGCCTGGGCGGAGCCATCGCCGGCCTGGCCGTCATGACGCGCACCGAGTTCGTGCTGCTCATCATCGGCGGCCTCTTCGTCATCGAGGCCGCCTCGGTGATGGCCCAGGTGGTGTCGTTCAAGCTGTTCCACCGCCGCGTGCTCCTGATGGCGCCGCTCCACCATCACTTCGAGCTCAAAGCCTGGTCGGAGACCAAGATCATCGTGCGCTTCTGGATCGTCGCCGCCATCTTCTCCGGCGCCGGCTTCGCCGCCTACTACGCGACCTTCTAGGGAGAGCTGACGGTGGACCTCGACGATATCCGCTGCCTGGCCGTGCTCGGCCTGCGGCGCAGCGGCCGGCCGGCGGCCTTGCTCGCCCGCCGCGGGCTGCCGGCGGCGCGCGTGGTCGCCCTCGACGAGGGCGACGCGCCGCCGGAGGACGCGGCCGCCGAGCTGCGCGCCGCCGGCGTCGAGGTCCTGCTCGGCCCGGCGGCAGTCCTGCCCGCCGGGGTCGACCTCCTGGTCAAGAGCCCCGGCGTGCCCAACGAGAGCCCAGTCGTGCAGGATGCTCTGCGCCGTGGCGTCACCCTGTGGAGCGAGGTCGAGCTGGCGACGCGCTTCCTCGCCAACCGCGTCATCGGGATCACCGGCACGAACGGCAAGACCACGACCACCGAGCTCACCGGCGCCATCTTCCGCGACGCCGGTCTGCCTGTGGCGGTCGGCGGCAACGTCGGTCACGCGCTCGCCGGCATGCCGGGCGCCGTGCCGCCTGCGGCGACGGTGGTGGCCGAGCTCTCCAGCTTCCAGCTCGAGCACATCGAGCGCTTTCGCCCCGAGGTGGCCGTCCTGCTCAACCTCACCGAGGACCATCTCGACCGCCACGGCGACTACCGCGGCTACGTGGACGCCAAGCTGCGCATCTTCGAGAACCAGGTCGAGGAGGACGTCGCGCTGCTGAGCGCCGACGACCCAGGCACGCTCGCGGAGGCCGCAGCCGGCCGCCTCGAAGGCCGCGGCCGACGCGCCTGGTTTTCGGCGGCGCCGGGATGCGCGGCGGGGCCGGGCGGCGAGAGTCTCGCCGCAGGGGTCGACGTCGGCCGCCTGCTCTGGCTCGACCTCGACGGGGAGCGCGTCCTTCTGTGCGCGGCCGCGGACCTCGCGCTCAAGGGCGACCACAACCGGCAGAACTCGCTGGCGGCGGCCGCGGCGGCCTGCGCCCTGGGCGCGCCCGCCGCCGCGGCCGCCGAGACGCTGCGCGGCTTCGCCGGCGTGCCTCACCGTCTGCAGATCGCCGGCGTCGGCGGCGGCGTCACCTACGTCAACGACTCGAAGGCCACCAACATCGACGCCACCCTCAAGGCGCTGACCGCCTACTCGACCGGGGTCCACCTGATCCTCGGCGGCTACGACAAGGGGGCCGAGTACGGCGCCTTGGCCAGGGCCACCGAGGGACTTGTGAAGCAGGCCCTTCTGATCGGCGCGACGGCGCCGCGGCTCGAGGCGGCGTTCGCCGCCAGGGCCACCGCGGCCGGGTCGCGCGCCACTCCGTACGTGGTCTGCGGCGACCTCGAAGCGGCCGTGAGGCGCGCCGCGCGTGAGGCTGCGCCCGGCGACGTCGTGCTGCTCAGCCCGGCCTCCGCGAGCTGGGACCAGTATAGGGATTACGAGGAGCGGGGCGAACACTTCCTCAAGCTGGTAGGCGACCTGCGAGGAGTCAGCCCATCGTGAGCCCACAGGGACGCGGCGCGGGCAAGGCGGACCTGGATCACGCGGGCTGGGCCGAAGACGCCCCCGCGCGGGAGCGTCGCCCCGGCTCCGAAGGGCGCCCCGCCAGACGCCGCGGCCGCGCCGGCTCAGCGCCGCCGCCGGAGCGCGGGAGCGCCGGCTCCGAGAGGCGTCGGGGCGCGCGGCCCGACGACGAGGCGCGCCCCTCTCGACGGGCGGCCTCGACGACCCGCGCCGCGCGCCGCAAGGCGTCGCTGATGCCGGGCCCGGGCGTCGCCGAACGCCGCGCCGTCGTCCTCGTCACGTTCCTGCTGGTCGTGTACGGCCTCGTGATGGCCTACAGCGCCTCGTCCGCCGAGGCCTACTTCCAGTACGATTCGAGCTTCTACTTCGTAAAACGGCAGCTGCTCTGGGTGCTGCTCGGCGTGGGCGCCATGTGGGTGCTCTCGCGCGTCGACTACGCCTGGTGGCGCCGTGCCGCCGTGCCGCTCGCCGGTCTCGTGCTGGTGGGCCTCCTGGCGGTGCTCGTGCCCGGGATCGGCAGCGTCGTCAACGGGGCGCGCCGCTGGATCATCGTCGGCGGCCAGGGCCTGCAGCCCAGCGAGCTCGCCAAGCTGGCGGCCGTCGTGCTGGTGGCCGCCCTCATCGTGCGGCGCCCACAGGAGATCGAGTCGCGCGCCGGCTTCCTGCGGCTGGTGGGCATCGGCATCTTCCCGGCCGCTCTGCTGATCATGCTGGAGCCGGACCTCGGCACCACGCTCGTGCTGGCCGTCGCCGTGGTGGGTGTGCTCATCGCCGCCGGCGCGCGCCTGCGGTACCTGTTCGCCCTCGCCGCCGCCGGCTGCCTCGCCGTGCTGGCGCTCATCGCCGTCGAGCCCTACCGATGGGAGCGCCTGGTCACCTTCTTCGACCCCTGGAAGGACCCGCAGGGGAGCGGCTTCCAGGCCACGCAGTCGCTGATCTCCATCGCCTCCGGGCGCATCTTCGGCGTCGGCCTCGGCAACTCCGTGCAGAAGTTCGGCTTTCTGCCCGAGCAGGGCACCGACATGATCAC
>JBAXRL010000405.1:0-3496 GCA_037131205.1 Actinomycetes bacterium
GAGGATCGCGCCCTGGCCCGCTGGGCGACCGACCAGGGGGAGAGCACGACCGCCCTGAGCTCCCGGCTGCGGGCCATATCCCTCACCGGCCCCGTGGACGTGGCGGCGCCGGCGATGGTCGTGGTGGCCTTCACCGTCGCCGTGATCCTGCTGCCCGGAGAGCGCCTGCAGCCCGGCTCCACCAGCGCGCCGGGCGCCTTTCTCGCGCTGTACGCCGCCGTCGCCCAGCTTGCGCTGGCGGTGATGGCGCTGAGCAGCCAGCTTGTCACGCTCTCCGAGCTCGGGCCGGTGCTCAGCCGTCTGCAGCCGGTGGCCGCCCAGCCGCGCGAGCGCGCCGCGGCGGCCGTGCCGCCGGGACGTCTGAGCGGCGCCGTGGCGCTGTCGCAGGTCGTGTTCGGCTACCGGCCCGACCAGCCGCCGCTGCTTGACGGGCTGAGCTTATCCGTCGAGCCCGGCGAGTTCG
Organism: Actinomycetes bacterium; assembly: GCA_037131205.1. Classification (GTDB taxonomy): domain Bacteria; phylum Actinomycetota; class Thermoleophilia; order UBA2241; family UBA2241; genus CAIXSE01. Next base: position 464 of record JBAXRL010000405.1, read on the forward strand.
TCGCCGTCGTCGGACCGTCGGGCGGCGGCAAGTCCACGGTGCTGCGGCTCCTGCTCGGCTTCGAGGACCCGTGGGAGGGCTCGGTCACCTACGACGGCCGCGACCTCGCCGGCCTCGACCCGGCGGCGGTCCGGCGGCAGCTCGGCGTCGTGCTCCAGTCGTCGCGCCCGCTGGGGGCCACGGTGCGCGAGTGCGTCACCGGCCCACGGCGGATGGACGACGACGAGGTCTGGACACTTCTGGAGGAGGCCGGGCTCGGCGATGACGTGCGGATCATGCCCCAGCTGCTCCACACTCCGGTCGGCGACCACGGACTGGCGCTCAGCGGCGGCCAGCGCCAGCGCCTGATGATCGCCGGCGCCCTGGCCGGCCGGCCGCGCATCCTCCTGCTGGACGAGGCCACCAGCGCCCTGGACAACCTGACGCAGGCTGTGGTCATGCGTACCGTGATGTCGTACCCGGGAACCCGGGTGGTCGTCGCGCACCGCATGAGCACCGTGCGCGACGCCGACAGGATCGTGGTCGTCGCCGACGGAGGTATCGCGGAGGAGGGCACTCCGGCGGAGCTGCTCGCCGCCGGCGGTCACTTCGCCCGCCTGGCCCGGCGGCAGGAGGTCTGACGTGGCCGCGGATCCCGGCCACTCGTCTGCCAGGCACGCGGACCCCCGCGACGAATCGGCCCGGCTGCTGCGCGCCTTCGCGCGCGAACCCGGGCGCTCGGTCCTGGCCCGCGTCGAGACGCCGGACGCGGTCTGGGAAGGCGGCGTCGCGGCCGACGAGCCCCACCCCGCCGCAAGCCTGCTCAAGGCGCCGCTGGCGATGGCCGCGGAGCGCGCCTTCGCGGCCGGCGGCCTCGACGCGGAGGCGACGGTCGCGGTGGAACTGCTGGACGTGGGCGGCCGGGGCCCCGAACCGCTGCGCGTGCTGCGCCCCGGCCTGCTCCTGACCGCCGCGGAGGTGCTCGGCCTCTGCCTCGCCCTCAGCGACCGCGCCTGCGCGACATGGCTGCTCGACGCCGTGGGCGTCGCCGCGGTGCGCGACGTCGTCGCCGATCTCGGCTGCGCCGCGACCACGGTGAACGAGGACCGCGAACAGGTGGGCGGTCCGCTCGTCGGCCTCACCACGGCCCGTGACGCGCTGCGCCTGATCGCCGCTTCACAGGATGCCGCCCGCTACCCGCTCACGGCGCACGCCCTGCGTCATACCGTGTACAACTCCCGGATCCCTCTGGGAGCGAACGACCTCGATGTGCGCGTCGCGCACAAGACCGGCTCGCTGTTCGGAGTGGCCCACGACGCCGCGGTGCTCGAGTGCGACGGCGGGACGCTCGCGCTCGCCTTTCTGACCGAGGAGCAGCACGACACGCTCGTCAGCGGCTACGAGATGGGCGTCTGCACACGCGGCCTGCTGCAGGCGTGGGGCCTGGCGGTGCGCCGCACCCGGAGCCTGGCGTGAGGCGCGCGGCGGCGGGCATCCTCGTGGCCGCGGTAGTGCTCATCGCGGGCGCGGCGGCAGGGGCGAGCGTTCTCGCCCTCCTCGTGCGCCGCGCCGAGCGCGCCGCGTCGGCGCCGCTGCGCGACGCGACGGACCTCTTCTCGGGAGGCCCGGCCGCACGGCCGCCCGCGGACGCCCTCGTGGTCTTCGGCGCCGCCGTGTACGAGAGCGGGCCAAGCCCGGAGCTGCGGGCGCGACTCGACCACGCCCTGACGCTGTGGCGGATGGGCGTGGCGCCGCTCATCATGGTCGGCGGCGGCATCACCGGCGACATCGACGAGGTGGAGTCCATGGCCGAGTACCTCGTCGCCCACGGGGTGCCCGAACAGGCCGTGGCCCCCGCAAGGCCCGGCGACAACACGCGCCTGCAGCTGCGCACGCTGGCCCGACTCGGGGACCGACGCTACGTCGCGGTGTCGTCGCCGTACCACGCGCTGCGCATCCGCGCGGAGGCGCGCCGGCAGGGGCTCCGCGTCGCCGTCTCGGCGCCGGCGTCCACGCCGGAGACCCGTGACGCGGCCCTGTACCGGGCGCGCTTCGCCGCCGAGCTGTTCGCGCTCGTCTGGTACGCCCTGCCGGCGCGGCTGACGGCGCGCGTCCACACGGGCCCGGGGACGCTGCGCCACGTGGCGCCGCGCGTGCTCGCCGGCCGCGCCCGTCCGTCCGCTCTCGTGACTCGCCGGCGCCGGAGGCCGTCGTGAGCGAGAACCCGATGGCGGACGAGCGCTTCCGGCGCGCCCTCGCCGAACGCATCGTCCGCGACCCGCGCACGCTGCACGTGCCTCCGGGTCACCCCTACTCCCCCATTCCCTCCTCCGACGACGTGGCCCGCGCCCTGCGCCGCGCGGAGGCCGCGGGCCGCACCCTGCCCGGCATCGACCTGCGTGAAGCCGAGCAGCTCGACCTCCTGCGGCGCCTGCTGCCGCTGTACGGCGACCTCCCGTTCCGCGCCGAGCCAGGCGCCCACCGCTACCACTACGACAACCTCTACTTCACCTACGCGGACGCCATCGGCTACGCGCTGGTGCTCCGCCACCTGCGGCCGCGCCGCGTCGTCGAGGTGGGCGCGGGCTACAGCTCGGCGCTGGCCCTCGACATCGACGAGCTCTTTCTCGGCGGGCAGACCCGCTTCACGTTCATCGAACCGTACCCTGAGAGGCTTCGCGCACTGATCCCGGCTGCGGAGCTGGAGGGCCGCCTCGTCGCGCGCCCCGTCCAGGACGTGCCCCTCGCGGTCTTCGAGGAGCTGCGCTCCGGCGACATCCTCTTCGTCGACAGCAGCCACGTGGTCAAGGCCGGCTCCGACGTGCAGCACCTCTTCGACGAAGTCCTCCCGCGCCTGGCGGCAGGCGTCCACGTGCACGTGCACGACGTCTTCTACCCCTTCGAGTACCCGCTGAGCTGGCTCGCCACCGGCTGCGCCGTCAACGAGGCCTACGCGCTGCGCGCCCTGCTGCAGTCCAGCGCCGCCTACGAGATCGTGTTGTTCAACACCTTCCTCGAGCGCTTTCACCGCGAGTGGTTCGCCGCGCACATGCC
>JBAXRL010000406.1:0-3487 GCA_037131205.1 Actinomycetes bacterium
GTCCAGGTGCTCCGCGACGGCCTGCGCGTGCTCCTCGACGCCTCCCTGGAGGAGGACGTCCTCAAGCAGGTGCGCACCTGCGCCGAGTCACAGCCGGGCGTGAAGCGCGTCGCCGCCGTCCTGGGCCGCAACTCGGGCAGCTACCGCTTTGTGACCCTGCGCGTCGTGCCGGACGGGGTCGACCTTGCCGGGGCGGAGCGCTCGGCCGCGGGAGTGGCGACGGCCGTGCGGAAACGGGTCAAGCGCATCGACCGGGTGTCCGTCGAGCTGGTCGCCGACTGAGGCAGCCGCAATGAGCGCGAGGCGGACGCTGTTTCCAGAACAAGCCTCGAATGGTAGAATCTCACCATGGGCCTCTCCATCAAGAACGCGCAGACGGAGCGCCTCGCTCGCGAGCTGGCGCGCGAGACCGGCGAGTCGCTGACCACCGCGATCCGGCGAGCGCTCGAGGAACGGCTGGCCCGCGTGGAAGGCCGGCGCAGCCCCGCCGACAAGCTCGCCCTGGCCCGTACCGTGCTGCGGCGCGTCGATACCCTGCCGGTCCTCGACCACCGGTCCGCAGATGAGATCCTCGGGTACGACGAACGCGGCCTTCCGTGAGCGGCCTCGTCGCCGACACCTCCGCACTGCTCGCCGCGCTGTTCGCGGAGCCGCGGCGCGAGGCCGTGCTCGTCGCGCTGGCCGAGGCGGACGATGTGCTGCTGTCGTCGTGCAGTCTGCTTGAAGCGGGCATCGTGGCGCAGTCGCGGCTGGGGCCCGAGGGGCAGGCCGAGCTGGAGCGACTACTTGACGCGTTCGGCGTGGAGATCGCCGCGTTCACCGCCGACCAGGCGACACTGGCAGGCGACGCCTGGCGCCGCTTCGGCAAAGGGCGTCATCCAGCCGCTCTCACCATTCTCGACTGCTGCTCGTATGCGCTGGCGCGAGCGGCGCACCGGCCTTTGCTCGCCATCGGTCACGACTTCGCACGCACGGACCTCGAGCTCGTTGAGCTGAACGGCTGACGCCGGCTCGCGGGCGCCAGTCGCTCGCCGAACAGCACGGTGACGTCGGCGCCCGACTCGGCGAGCGCCAGCGGCGGCGCCCGCGACATGGCGCCGTGAGCGCAGTCGACGGCGATCTTCATGCCGCTGAGATCGAGCGGGATGCGGCGCACGACGTCCCACACGTAGCCTTCGACGGCTCCCTCCAGGTACTCGGCGGAGCCGAACCGGTCGCCGGCCAGCGACTGCAGGTCGTGGTGCGCGATGTGCGCCTCGATCTCCACTTCTTCCCCGTCCGTGAGCTTGACGCCGGCGCCGGTGAAGAACTTGATGCCGTTGTCGGCAAAGGGGTTGTGCGAGGCGAAGTGGTCGCTCACCCACCGAACCGCTTCCTGGCCGTGATGCTTGACAAGCACGACTCGGGCGCCGCTGTGGCGGTACAGACTGGGTCAGTATGGGATTCCTACATCGACTACTCGCGCAGGCTCGTTCAAATGAGCACGGCGGCCGGTGAGTCCGTCTGCGTGTTGGCCGACTGCCAAGGCAAACCGCGCGCCAGCGGGCGGTACTACGAACACGAGATCCTGGCCCTCGCGGACGATCCCACAGCGTCCGGCACGGTTTTCAACGTTTGCATGCTCGAGTCGCATGCGTCACAAGGTCATCCTGGAGGAAGCAGCCGCCTGAAAGAGCTATGTTCCCATCGGTTTCCCTGGCGGCTTCGCCACCGGCGGCGCGTGAAAATGGGAGCGGAAGGGCTGTCTTCCCCCCAGACGGTGCCGTCAACGTTGACGTTCCGCTCAGCGGACGCGGCCCGTCGGCGGGGGCATAGTCGAAAGCGGCCGAAGCCGTTGACGGGACTTCCAACGATACCGTTGGAAGTCCCGTCGGCGGTACCGCCAACGGCATACGCTCGCACAGCATCTATGTCGTGGGCGCCGACCGACCGCGCGGTCTTCTGCAGCCGCGGCTGCCGGAAGATCAGGCCGCGGCTGCCGGAACCGCGCCGGTCGATGCGCGAGACGACGTGTGCGGGCCAGCGACTCGCGGCCGGTGAAAGCGTGGGCGGAGAGCTGTTTTCGCCTCAGGGAGCCCGCGAAGGGAACCGACCCCTGCAAGGTGGCCCTCGCCGACCGGCTCCGGGAGCACCTTGGCAGGGACAGCCTCGCCCACGGCACGCATCGGCGAGAGGCATCCTGGTTCGAGGTGCGGGAAGTGAAGGGTCGAGACTGAGGTCCGGACTATCGACCCAGTCCACGCCCGCACCTCATTTCCAGTATACCCTCCTGGTCGAGCGACTTCTTGCCGTCTACCACGGGCTGCGCTCGAGGCAGGCGGCGCCACCGAAAGAGACCGTCTACTACGTCCATTCCATGACATGGACTCTCGCAGAACCGGCACAGGTCGAGCCACTTGAAGTCGCCAACTCGCCCTCGGCGAAGGCCGCGTAGTAGAAGTTGAAGCCGTCGATGTACACGGCCGCTCGTGGTGTGGCCTCAATCGTCAACCTGAATGCCCCCCAGAATACGCAGAAGCCGCCCGGAGGCGGCCCTGCACCTCAAGCCGTGACTCGAGGGAAGTCATCTCCATGATACCCCGGGCGTCAGGCCGATGGACGACAGTGCGGCGGTGGCACAGCGCTTCACAACGACGACGGGCCGCCGTAGGGCGGCCCGTCGGGGGAAAGCGAATCTGTGCGCGGGGTCAGCGCTTGCTGAACTGCGGCTTCTTGCGCGCCTTGTGGAAGCCGGCCTTCTTGCGCTCGACCTTGCGGTCGTCGCGGGTGAGAAAGCCGGCGCGCTTGAGCGGCGTGCGCAGGGTCTCGTCGGCCTCGCAGAGGGCGCGGGCGATGCCGTGACGCACGGCCCCGGCCTGCGCCGAGATGCCGCCGCCGTACACGTTGACCCTGACATCGAATTTGCCGCCGGTGTGGGTGGTCTCGAAGGGCATCTGGGCGATGGTCTCGAGGACCTTGCGCCCGAAGTAGGCGTCGATGGCGCGGCCGTTGATGACCACCGTGCCGACGCCCGGGATGAGGGTGACGCGGGCGACGCTGGTCTTGCGTTTGCCGGTCGCCCGGTAGGTCACTGCATCAGGCACGCCTTACTCCTTGATCTCGAGCACTTCGGGAAGCTGCGCCTCGTGAGGATGCTCCGTGCCCGCGTAGATCTTGAGCTTGCGGAGCTGAGCGCGCCCGAGCTTGGTGTGGGGCAGCATGCCGCGCACGGCGTGGCGCACGATCTCCTCGGGCCGGCGGGCCTGGAGCTTGGCATACGACTCGCTCTTGATGCCACCGGGGTAGCCGGAGTGGTGGTAGTACATCTTCTGCTCGGGCTTGTGGCCCGTGACGACGATCTTCTCGGCGTTGATGATGACGACGAAATCGCCGGTGTCGATGGTGGGGGTGTAGGTGACCTTGCGCTTGCCGCGCAGGCAGTCGGCGACGACGGTGGCGAGCCGGCCCAGCGTGTGGCCCTTGGCGTCGACGATGTACCACTTCTTCT
>JBAXRL010000407.1:0-3485 GCA_037131205.1 Actinomycetes bacterium
CGCGCCGCTGCCGTCGTTGCCCAGGTCGAAGCTGAAGATGCTGCCGTTGTCGGTGGGCTGCACGAGCACCGCGCCGGCGCCGTCGCCGAAGAGCACGCAGGTGCTACGGTCCTCCCAGTCGACCATCTTGCTGAGCACTTCGGCGCCGACCACGAGCACGTTCTGGTAGATGTTGGCCGAGACGAAGGCGGTGGCGATGGCGAGGCCGTAGACGAAGCCTGTGCAGCCGGCCTGCACGTCGAAGGCGCCGGCCTTGGTGGCGCCGATCTTGTCGGCGACGATCGACGCCGTGGCCGGCATGATGTGGTCCGGCGAGATCGTCGCGACGATGACCAGGTCGAGGTCCGGCGGGTCGAAGTCGACGGACTGCAGGCAGCGGCGGGCGGCGACCTCGCCGAGGTCGCTGGCCGCCTCGTCCACGCGCGCGATACGGCGCTCGCGGATGCCGGTGCGGGTGAGGATCCACTCATCCGACGTGTCGAGGAACCGCGAGATCTCCTCGTTGGTCAGCACGCGCTCGGGCACGTGCACGCCAAGCGCCGAGATGCGCGCCCCGCGAACCAGGCCGCGGCGGAGGCCGATCACAGCCTGGCCTCCGCGCCTCCGCCGCTCGGGCCGCGGCGCAGGCTGGTCATAGCTTGGCCTCTCCGGCCTCGATGGCCGCGGCGTCGACGATCGCGAACATGAGCTCGCCGCGGCAGGCCAGTTGGCCGTCGACCGTCGCTTTGACCTTGGCGCGACCTACGGGTCCGTGCACGGCGACGATCTCGGCCTCGAGGCGCAGCGTGTCGCCGGGCTTCACGACGCGCTTGAAGCGCACCTTGTCGATGCCGGCGAAGAGACCGATCTTGCCGGCGATGTCTCCCCCGCTGGCCGCCGCGATGGTGGCCGTCTGGGCCAGCGCCTCGACGATGAGCACGCCGGGCATCACGGGATTGCCGGGGAAGTGCCCGGCGAACCAGAAATCGTCGTCGCGAAGCGTGCGGGCGGCTACGCAGCGCACGCCCGGCTCGAGCTCCTCGACCTCGTCGACGAGCAAGAAGGGTGGGCGGTGCGGTAGCAGCTCGAGCACCTGGTCGTGGGTGAGCTTCACAGCGGCGTCAGCTCCCGTGAGCGGCGGCCGCGGCGGCGCCCGAGGCCGACGGCCACGGCCACGGCCGCGAGGCCCCAACCGATAACGTTCTTCACCGGAATGGTGCGGCCGCCGGGAAGCGGGATGCGGCCGAGCGTGTCGTCGAGCCTCTGCAGGGCATCGTTGACGGCCCGGCCGAAGGGCTTGGGCGAGCCGGGCGCCGGCTCGAGCTCCACCGCCGCCATGACGCGCTCCGCGAAGCCTTGCGGCGTGGCCAGCTCGAGGCGGCCCCACGCGGCCAAAGCGCCGCGCACCTCGCCCACCTGGGCGAGCTCCGCGGCGCAGTCCGGGCAGAAGCTCAGGTGCGCCTGCAGCTCGGCGACCTCCAGGTAGCCCATCTCGCCGTCGATGTACAGGTTGATGCGTTCGCGGAAGTAGCTGCAGTCCATCAGGCGTCGCTCCTCGGACGGGCGCCGTCGGGGCCATGTCCGGGCCCGGCGCCCTCCGCCCGCAGCTTGAGCCGCAGGGAGGCGCGGCCGCGGTGCACCATCACCTTGACGGTGCCGAGCGGCCGCCCAGTGGCCGCGGCGATCTCCTGGTACGGCAGACCGTAGACATCGCGCAGCACCGTCGGCACGCGGTAGTCCTCGGGGAGGTCGTGCAGGGCGGCCACGATCGTGGCCGCGTCGACGCCCTCGCCGAGCTGCGGCGCGGCCTCGGCGGCCAGCTCCGGCGTTTCCGCCGGCTCGGGGTGGCGCCTCTCATGCCGCTTGTAGTCCACGGACGCAGTGAGCGCCAGGCGAAAGAGCCACGTGGAGAACGTGGCTTCGCCGCGGAACTGCGGGAGCTTGCGGTAGCAGCGCAGAAACGCCTCCTGAGCCGCGTCTTCGGCGTCGGTGTGGTTGCCGAGCACGTTGTAGGCCACCGAGTAGACCATCCCTTGATACCGCTCCACGATCAGCTTGAAGGCCTGCGCGTCGCCCTCGGCCGCACGCGCCAGCTCGGCGGACGACGGGTCGGGCAGCGTGGCCCACTTGTGGAGGTTAGACGTAGCCATGGCGACGGAAGTTACAGCCGCGATCAAGCGGCCGCCCGCGGCTGAGCGCGGGCAGACCCGGCGGCTGGCGTCATGCAAGAGGGAGATGTGTCGGATCGAGGTGGGCGCACGAGTAGGCGAGTGTACACCCAGCGGCGGCGCGACGGGCGGCTACCCCTCGCGCAGGAAGCGGTCGAACGCCTCCAAGCCCGGCTCGAGGCCCAGCCGGCCGAGGCCGACGCGGAAATGGTCGGCGGGCGTGTCGGCGATCTCCGAGTAGTAGATGCTCGCCGGCAGCACCAGCACGCCCTCCTTCTCGAGCAGGCGCCGGCAGAGATCCTCGACGTCGCCGCCCTTGTACCGCGGGAAGCAGACGCAGCCGCCCATCGGCGGCTCCCAGTCGAAAAGCTCCGCCCAGCGCGCGAAGAAGTCGTCGAAGAGCGGTCTGTTGGCGGCGATGACGCCGCGGTTGCGGTCCCAGATCCGCTCGCGGTTACGCAGCGCCAGCGCCGTCAGATACTCCGTCGGGCCGGCGTTGCAGATCGTCGTGTAGTGCTTGCGCTTCTCGACGCGCTCCAGCAGGGCGCGGTCGCGGCAGGCAAGCCAGCCGATGCGCAGCCCCGGGAGCCCGTACGACTTGGATGCGACGTTGAGTGAGATCGCCGTCTCGGAGAGGTCGGCCGCCTGCGGGAGCGTTCGCGACACGTCAAGCTCGACGCCGCGGTAGACCTCGTCGCAGAACAGTCGGATGGCGCGCTCGTCGCACAGCGCGGCCAGCTCGCGGAAGGTCTCGTGACCAGGCACGTGGCCCGTCGGGTTGTTCGGGTAGTTCACGGCGACCAGCTTTGTGTTCGGGCGCAGCAGCCCGCGCAGCTCGTCGAGGTCGAGAGCCCAGCCGTTCCGGCGCCGCATCACGAGTGGGCTCACGTCGGCGCCGGTGGCCAGCGGCACGGTCTCCATCGACTGGTAGCACGGCACCGTGACGACCGCGTGGTCGCCGGGCCCGACCAGCTCCTGCATCACCAGGAAGAGCGCTTCTTCGGCGCCGGTGAAGGCGAGCACGTGCGCGGCGTCCACGTGCTCGTAGGTCCCGGCGACGGCCTGCCGCAGGTTCTCGCTGCCCCAGGAGTCGAGGTACGTGAGCGGCAGCTTCATGAAGCCTTCGCGGTCGGCCTCGCCGCCCATGGCGAGGAGCTCCTCGATGGTCATGCTCTGGGCGTCAGACGCCGTGAGGTGGTAGCGAACACTGAGCTCCCAGGCGCCGAGGAACTCCTCGAGGCGGAACGTGCGCAGCGGCTTCATGTGCGGGCCTCCTTGAGCAAGGCGTAGATGGTGGTGCGGGACACGCCCAGGGCGCGGGCGGCATGGGCGGCGGCG
>JBAXRL010000408.1:0-3485 GCA_037131205.1 Actinomycetes bacterium
GGTGACGCCGGCCCCATGCTACCAGTCAGACCGGGGCCTCGTGGGCGCCGCGGGTCAGCGAGACGGCGGCGCCGGCGAGCGCCAGCACGGCGCCGGTGAGCATGGCGTAGCGATAGCCCTGCGCGAAGCCGCTCGCGGCCTGCGCCGCGAGGCCGGCGGCTCCGGCGCCGTGCCCGTGCGTGAACAGCAGGCGCCCGCCCAGGCGCCCCAGCTGGCTCGCGGCGATGCCGCCGAGCAGGGCCACGCTGAGCGCCATCCCCGCGCTGCGCATGGCGCCGAGGAACGCGCTCGCCACGCTCAGCTGATCGCGGCGCACGCTGCCCATGATGGCCGACGTGTTGGGCGCGCTGAAGGCGGCCATCCCCAGCCCCACCACGGCGAGGTCCGCCGCCACCTGCCACACGGGAGCGCTGGTGGGCATGGCGGCCAGCAGCACCATGCCGCAGGCGATGGTGACCATGCCGCCCGTCGCCAGCACGCGCGAGCCGACCCTGTCGCTCAAATGCCCCGCGAAGGGGCTGAGCACGGCCATCAGCAGCGGCTGGCTGAGCATCAGCATGCCCGTCACGGCCGCCGAACGGTCCTGGACGATCTCGAGGAAGATGGCGGTGAGCAGACCGATCCCGTACAGCGCCATGTAGTTCAGCAGCGCCGCCGTGTTGGCGGCCGCGAACAGCCGGTTGTGCACCAGCAGGTCGAGGTCCAGCACCGGCGCGGCGACGCGCCGCTCGACGACCACGAAGCCGACGAGAGAGGCGGCCGCAAGCGCGAGCAGCCCGAGCGTGAGCGGCGCCGCCCACCCCCACTCGGACGCGAAGGTGAGCGGCACGAGGAGGCTGATGAGGAACGCGCCGAGCAGCGCCGCGCCGGCGAAGTCGACGCGCGGCGCGTTGTGTGCGCGCTCGCTGCGCGGCAGCATCATCCAGCCCCACGCCAGCACGACGACGCCGATGGGCAGGTTGATGAGGAAGATGGAGCGCCACCCCAGGGTGTCCGCAAGGACGCCGCCCAGCGGCGGCCCGATGCTGAGGCCGATGTACACGGCCATGACGTTGATGCCCAGAGCGCGGCCGCGCTCGTGCGGCGGGAAGACGGCGGTGACGATGGCGGCGGACGTGGCCACCATGAGGGCCGCGCCCCCTCCCTGGACGACGCGGCTCGCGATGAGCCAGGCGCCGCTCATGCTGAGCGCGGCCAGCAGCGAGCCCGCGGTGAACACGGCGACGCCGATGAGGTAGAAGCGCACGCGGCCGTGCTGGTCGGCGAGCCGCCCCAGCGGGATGAGCAGCACGGCCGTGGCCAGCAGGTACGCCGCCTGCACCCACATCGAGGCGGCGAAGCTCAGGTGCAGGTCGGGGCTCATGACCGGCAGGGCCACAGCGACGATCGACCCGTCCAGCGGGGCCATGAAGGCGCCGATCGAGGTCAGCGCCAGCAGCTCCCAGCGGCGCCGGTGCGCGTCCTCGGCGGTGATGCGGCTCAGCAGCGACATGTTGCGGTCCGAGATGCTACGAAACCCAGGTGACGAGCTCGTCGAGATCGGCGCGCGAGCGTTCGAAGGTGTTGGCCGGCGAGTCGGTCACGGGATGGCCGAGCGTGACCGAGACCACGAAGCGCATGCCCCCGGCGCCGGGCAGCAGGCGGCGCAGCACGTCCGGGTAGCGGATCACCGTGGCGACGATGCAGGTACCGAGGCCGCGGTCGTAGGCGGCGAGGCAGACGTTCTGCACGAAGGCGCCGCTGTCGAAGCCGGCGTAGGCCTCGGCGAGACAGTCGTCGAAGCCGAAGACGAGCAGGCAGGGCGCGCCGAAGAGGTCGGCCATGCGCGCCAGGGCGGCCGCGGGGTCCGCAGGCTCGCCCGCGGCCTCGAGCGTCGCCGCCCGGCTCTTCATGGTGGCGGCGATGCGCGCCGAGCACGCCTGCGGCCACTCGGCCGTCGCCGGCAGGTCGAGCGCCGCGGGGTCGTCACGCTCGACCGCGGCGCGGAACTCGTCCTTGTAGCGCTGCAGCGCGACGCCGGTGAGCACCCAGACGTTCCACGACTGCGTATTGCGCCACGACGGCGCCCAGCGCGCCTCGTCGAGGATCTCGCGGATGACGCCCTCGGGCACACGCTCCGGCTCGTAGGCGCGGATGCTCCGCCGGCTGCGGATGACGCTCTCGAATTCCATGCTTGCCCCCTCCTTCGTTTCTGATGCTCGCGGCGTGAGCCTACATCTCTCGCGTTCGTTGCGTCCGCCCAGGCCTTCGCATGGGCGGGCCACGAGCGCCGTGAGCGCAGCCTTCCGCGGCCGGCCAGGCCAGCCAGGCCGGCCCGCAGAGAATCGCCGGCGGACGGTCTAAGATAGCCAGATGGCAGGCATGGACCGCCGCGAGTTCCTGAAGCTGGCCGGCATGGCCGGCGCCGGCGCCGCGCTCGGCGCGACCGGCTGCGCCGCGGCCGCGCCGCCCGCGCCGTCCGCTTCGTCCGCCCCGTCCGCTTCGTCCTCCACGCGCGCCGCGTCGGCGATCCGCTATCCCCGTCCGCTGCGCAAGGGAGACGTCATCGGCGTCACCGCGCCGTCGGCGGGGGTCGGGGCGGAGCTGGAGCCCCGGCTGACGTTCTGCCTCGACACCCTGCGGCGACTCGGCTACGAACCGCGTCTGGGACGCTGCCTGCTGAGCGACAAGATCGTCAGCGCCCCGGCGGCGGAGCGCGCCCGGGAGCTCACCGACATGCTGCTGGACGACGCCATCGCCGCCGTCTTCCCGCCGTGGGGCGGCGAGCTCCTCATCGACATCTTCCCCTACCTCGACTTCGAGCGCCTCTCCAGGGGCGCCCCGAAATGGCTCATCGGCTATTCGGACCTGGCCACATTCATGCTCCCCTACACCGTCCTCAGCGGTATCGCGACGATGCACGGCGGCAACCTGCTGGAGTCCCCGATCCGCCCCACGGCGCCGTCCCTGGCCTGGTGGGGGGACGTGGCCCGCCTGCCGGCCGGCGCGAGCTTCACCCAGCAGGCGGCGGACCTGTACCAGACGCACGACGTGGATTGGGCCAAGGACCCCACCGCCACGTCCTTCGATCGTACCGCCCCGGTGGTCTGGAAGTGCCTCGGCCACGAGACCGACCCCGGTCACACGGTCACCGCCACGGGACGCTTGATCGGGGGCACGCTCGACGTCATCGGCATGCTGCCGGGCACGTCTTACGGCGACCTGGAAGGCTTCGTCGCAGCCTACGCCCCCGAGGGGCTGCTCTTCTATCTCGACAACTGCGACTTCAACCCCGCCCAATACTGCCGCATGCTCCACCATCTCAGACTCGCCGGATGGTTCAGTCACGCGAACGCGCTGCTGATCGGGCGCACAGCCGCGGAGGACCTGCGCGAATTCACCCCCCGGGACGCCCTGCGGGACGCCTTGGGCGACCTGACCATCCCGATCATCTACGACATGGACATCGGCCACCTGCCGCCGCAGATGATCCTCGTCAACGGCGC
>JBAXRL010000409.1:0-3485 GCA_037131205.1 Actinomycetes bacterium
TGCCGCCGACCGACGCACGAGCCGCCTGCGGCGCGTGCGTCTCCGGCCCCACGACATCGCCGTGGCTGCTGACCCAGTGCGCGCCACCGTCGCTGGTCGCGAGAATCGTCTCGCCGTCGCCGACCGCCCACGCGGTCTGGTCGTCGACGGCGCTCACCGCCGTGAGATCGAACGTGACTCCGGCGGCCTGAGGCGTCCACGTGGAGCCGTCGCCGGTGTGCAGGATGAGCCCGCCGTCGCCGACCGCCCAGCCGTGGGTGGCGTCGACCATGGTCACGTCGGCGAGCCGCTGCGGGCCGCTCCACTGCGTCGCCCAGGCGCCGCCGAGGCCGCCGTGGACCAGAGTCCCAGCCTCGCCGGCGGGGTCGCCGCCGGCGGCCCACACCTCGGTGTCGCTGAGCGCATCGACGCTGTAGAGCAGAGCCCTGGCCGCCGTGTACTGGCTCTCCCAGCTTGCGCCGGCGTCGGCCGTGTACTCGAGCCGCGCGTTGGGGTACCGCTCGTCGTTGGCGGCCACCCAGCCATGACTCGCGTCGCTGAAATCGAGCGCGAAGAGGTCGCCGGACGGAGCTGTGGCGACCGTCATCCAGCGTTTCCCGGCGTCGCTGCTGCGCAGCAGCGTGCCGCCGGCGCCGCACACCCAGCCGTGCGCCTCATCGGTGAAGTCCACGCCGAACAGGTACTGCAACGCGCCTGAGCGGCGCTGCGTCCAGGTGCGTCCGCCGGTGGCGCTGCGCGCGATGATGCTGTCGTCGTAGCCGGAGTCGCCGACCGCCCACAGAACCCCGCCGGGCTGCTCGGCGATGGCCGTGAAGAGGTAGTTCGCCAGCGCCGCCTGGTCGCTCGTCTTCCAGGCCGTGCCTTCGCTCACCGAGCGCATCACGAACGACGTGTTGGCGATGTTGTTGAAGCCGGTCGCCCAGCCGTGCCGCGCGTCGGCGAAGTACACGTCGCTGAGGCCGTAGCCGGCGCGCCCCGGCAGGACCATGGGGTCGGGCTTGCGCCGGTCGGCCGCGGGACTGGCGTTGAAGGCGCGCAGGAAGCCGTACCAGCCGGTGCCGCCTGCGGCGACCGGCTTGCCGAACCCCACCTGGGCGCGGTAGTCCCTGCGGTAGGACTTCCAGTCCGAACCGGTGCCCGCCCAGACCGTGAGACCCGTGAACCCGCTCGCGTACGAGCCGCTGGTTACGCCGATCACGGCCGCCGCGACGTCGTCGCGCACGGCGGCCGAGGCCGCTCTCAAAACCGCGTCGGTGATCAGCGGATCGTCGGCGAGCCGGGTAGCAAAGCCGCCGAGGTCGAGCTGCCACGAGTCCCACGCGTAGATGGTCTCGTGCATCGCGGCCTGGTAGCGAGCGGCGAACAGCGGCAGGCCGTCGCGCAGCCGCGTGACCCAGGCGACGAGGTCATCCTTCATCGTGGCGTTCGCCGCCAGATCGACGGCGGACAGGCTGACCCAGTTGAAGTTACGCCGTGAGCCGTAGTAGCGCTGCCAGCCTGCCAGCATGTCAGCCACCACGCTGTCGGGCTCGCGATGCGGGTCGTAGGCCAGCGGCGTGAACATGTTGTCGTAGGGATAGCCGTCCTGGTCGATGGTCTCCTCGGAGGCCACGAAGTAGCCGACGAGCCCGGTGGACGCGAGCTCATACGCCACGTCCGCGTCGGCCATGTTGCAGGCATCGAAGCCGAGGATGTCGATGGGCACGCCGGCGTCGTCGATCGCCTTCGTCAGCTCGGGCAGCAGGATCCTGTCGTTGGCGGTGAAGTCCTTGCTGAAGTAGTGCCAGCCGTAGCCGTGGTCCCAGCCGACGACCAGCAGGTGGTCGCTGGGGAACCGCGCGTGGACCTGTTCGAGGAACCACTGGAAGGTGGCGCCCGCACCGAAGTTCCGCTCGTCCGTGTAGTGCTTCACGGTCTCAACCGAGGGCCCGGCGACCCTGTACAGCCAGGCGCCGTC
This sequence comes from Actinomycetes bacterium, assembly GCA_037131205.1. Taxonomy (GTDB): domain Bacteria; phylum Actinomycetota; class Thermoleophilia; order UBA2241; family UBA2241; genus CAIXSE01. The sequence goes on from JBAXRL010000409.1 coordinate 1,958, forward strand.
CTTCTTGGGCTTGTCGAGCATCGCGACGACGTTCACGGCGCCGTTCGGCGGGATGCGCTCGAGCGCCGGCAGGGTGAAGAGCGGCCACGTGTACATGAGGTCGTTGTCGCCGTTGGCGTAGAGGGCGATGGTCCACGCGGCCTGCGGCGCGGGAGCCCCGGCGGCGCGGGCGGAGCCGGCCGCCGCCGGCACGGCGACGACGCAAAGCAGCGCGAGGAGGAGGGTGAGCACGACCGGCCGCTTCATCGGACCCCTTTCGGCCGGCGACGGAGTGGCCCGGCCGGCGCTCGGGCGGGAGAACCTGTGCGCGACTCCGTCGCGCCGTCGCCACCGCCTGCCCCCATCGTGCGGCGACGGGCGCGCGAGGTCAAGCGGGCGGGCGCTTGTGAGGCGGCACGAACGGGCGCCGACTCCGCGCCGGCCAGCGCCGACTCCGCGTCCACGCTCGCCTCCCGGCGGCGCTGCCCCGGCGTCCGCGGCCGCCGCCTTCTCGCGTCCAAGTGGTGCAAGAACCTCCACTCACTGGTGGATTTTGCACCACCAAAGGTCCATACTGCTCCCATGGACTACGTCCCGCGGCATATCACACAGCGCGTGGTCACAGCGCTGTCCGATACGCCGGTCGTCGTGCTGCAAGGCGTCCGCCAGTGCGGCAAGAGCACCCTGGCGCGGGAGATCACGCGCCGGCGTCACCCGGCGACGTACATAACTCTCGACGAGCCCGGTGTCCTTCTGCGCGCCCGTGAGGACCCGATGAGCTTCGTCAACAGTCTCGCGGGACCCGTGGTGCTCGACGAGGTCCAGCGCGCCCTGGGCCTCTTCGTCTGCATCAAGCTGGCCGTCGATCGCGACCGGCGGCCCGGCCGCTTTCTGCTCACCGGATCGGCCCAGACCCAGCTGCTCCCCCACGTGGCGCACGAGCTCGTGGGCAGGGTCGAGTTTGCGACCCTGTGGCCGTTCTCCCAAGGGGAGATCGACGGCACTGCCAAGGATTTCATCAACACGGCTTTCCAGCCGGGGAAGCTGCGGCGCACGGCTTCGCCCTTGAGCCGCGGCGATCTTCTGGAGGGGGCGCTCCGGGGCGGCTTCCCTGAGGCCGTCGGACGGTCCGAGCGGCGGCGCCCGGACTGGTTTTCGAGCTACGTCGCGACATCGTTGGAGCGCAGTGTTCGCGACGTCGCCGACATCGACGGCATCGCGCGCATGCCTGGCCTGCTGGCCCTGCTGGCCGCACGCAGCGGGGGGCTGGTCAACTACGCCGACCTGGCGCGCAGCCTGCGGCTGCCCGAGACCACGATCCGCCGCTACGTCGCCTATCTGGAGATCGCCGCCGTGGTACACCGGCTGCCCGCCTGGGGGACGAACGTGAGTGTCCCGGTGGTCAAGGCGCCCAAGCTCCACCTCGTCGACAGCGGGCTGCTGGCCAACGTGCTCGGCACGGATGCGGCGCGCCTGGCCGCGCGGCCGGAGCTGGCGGGACCCCTGCTCGAGACGTTCGTCGTCGATGAGCTCTTCCGCCAGCAGAGCT
>JBAXRL010000410.1:0-3479 GCA_037131205.1 Actinomycetes bacterium
CATCGTGTCTACCAGAGCCCGCCTCTGGTACTGACAATATGTCAGGTGCGCTTCGCGAGGGTTCTGTCGATCGCCGATGAGGCCTGCGTGGCGCCGTTTCAGAACGCCGTGCGCCGGCAGTATCCTCTGGTGGAGAGACCGGTCGAGTTTGAGGTCGCATTGGACATGCGGCCTCTGAATACCGAGACCTACGTCTCCCGGTCAAGCGCGACCCGTAACTGGCGGTTCGCCGATGTGAACGGAACTTGGGCGGTCGTCCTGGGCCAGGATTTCATCACCCTGGAGACGCGTCGGTATCGGGGCTTTGATCAGTTCCTGGAGCGCCTCTCCTTCGTTCTCCATGCGCTCGTCAAACACATCGCGCCCGAGCTGGGTCTCCGGATAGGTTTGCGATACATCGATGAGATACGCACTCCGAGCGACGATCCGAGGGTGGCGGTAATGCCCGCGCTCCTTGGAGCACTGACTCAAGAGGAGCTCTTCTCTCACGCGGCGAGATCGGTCCAGGAGATCATCCTGCAGTATCCGGACCGCGAGGGCGTCATGTTGCGCCATGGCTACTTCTCGTCGGGTACAACCGTGCAGCCTGCGTCTCCAGAGAAGGTTCCCCAAGGGCCTTTCTACCTTCTGGACACGGACGTCTTCAGGGAGTTCGTGCCACCAGACGGGCTGCACATGGACGTGTCGAGCATCTGCCGGCATGTGGAGGAGTACCACCAGGCGATCTATCGCGTGTTTCGCTGGGCGCTTCAGGAAGACTACGTGAGCTCCCTCGGAAAGGCGGAGTAATGCAAGCCGGCTCAATGTACGAGCGGCGGGGGGGCGCACCGACATGCCCCCCACTGGGGTCGGCAGTTGAGTACCCGCCCACTGAGGATGGCGAACACTGGGTTTACGGGCCATGGCGGTGGATGGTGACGTGCGGCGCGCCAGTCGCCTTTCTGGACTGCCAGTTTCCGCTGACAATGAGGCGGAGCGAGGAGAAGCTCACGCATCAGGCGACGGTTGCGAGGCTCGTGGAGGGCCTCGGGCTATCGCAAGCTCGCGTTGCCGAGCTCGTGGGCGTTACCCGTCAGACCGTCAATCGATGGCAGTCCGGCTTCCAGATCCAGCGAGCCCACTGGAGTCGGCTTGCCGCCGTGGCCGACGTGGTCCGCCGTGCCAATGAGCGCTTGGCGACATCCGATCAGGTGAGGAAGTGGCTCGATGCTCCTGAGGGCATGGGCGGCCAAACGCCGGCCGAGCTCATGATCGCGGGCGACATGGGCGAGGCTCGAGCCTTGGCCATGTCGATCGGCTCGTCGACAGGGGTAGCCTCGCCGAGCTTCCTCGAGGCATTCGGCGAGGTGCGGCCAGACCAGGTGAGGGAGGCGCATTCGATGCAGTTCGACGAGCTCGCGGAGGAACGCCTCTTGTCGGACGCCGAGCGCGACGGTCGTCTCTCTCGCACCACCGAGGGCGCCTGAGGCCGCATGAGCAACGAGCGTGATGACGGCACGGTCGATGATCTGACGGCCCTGGGCTGGCGGCAGGGCTCCTTCATCACGGCGGTAGATGGGCTGACTGTCCAAGGAAGCCCACGCACGTTCGTCATAGATGACGAGACTGGGTTGGTGGTGAACGCGAAATACCGGGTGCTTGTTGAGAAGCAAGTCCTCTCGGGGCTGGATCCGGAGCCTTGGCCGAGCACCGCAGCGAGGCTGCACGACTTTGAGCGATGGCTTGGGTCGCGCTACGACCGTGTAGGTTTCTCCGACTTCGCACAAGCAGAGATCGTTGAGCCGCTGCAAGAGGCGTACGCCGCCGTGACCGAGGTGGACGCCGCCGTGGCTTTCGCCTTGTCGAGTGCGATTCGTGAGGTGCGGCTGGTGGTTGACGAGAGCTCGCGGCCGGCGGCAGCACATGTCCTCATCGTTATCTGGCCGAGCATCACCCCTCGACAGGCAGATGCCGTGGAGATGCTGGCGACCGCGTTCGGTAAGGCCCTCAACCCAAAGTCAGCCCGGTTGGTCGCTCCTCCCACCACCGCACCGCTTCAGAGGGTGTCCGCGCACGAGTATCTCCGCACGCAGGCGATTCCGGTCGTTCCGTAGCCTCGCCACCTACTCGCTCGAACTCGCTCGAGCCCAACCTCGGCGGCTTCACGGCGTCAATGCGGCAGCTGATCTGCCAGACCACTCGCCCTCCTCGCTGACCCGCGGCGCCAACAGTCCTCGCAGCACCGCGTCGCCTGGGCGTGTATCCAGGCGGGGAGAGCACGCTTGGTGCTATGAGGCTGCGAGCGCCGGGCTCAGCTGCTGCATCGGCGGCGGCTCGGCGAGCTCCAGCTTGCCGAGGATCAGGCGCTGAGAGGCGGTGATCTCGGTGCGCTGACGGAACGATGAGGCGATGCACGGACCCGTGCGCCTGCTGAACAGATCGTTGTTGACGACCAGCGCGGGACGTAGGCCGCCACCCACCGGACCTCCCCGCCGACCGGGGGGCCCCAATCGAGCTCCTCCGGCCCGTAGCCCTGGTATGCCCCTGACGAACTGCTCGAGATCGACCGCACCTGACGCGGCGCACGGGCGTCACGACAAGAGCGCCGTCGCGCACGGCCACGTCCACCTCGTCGCCCACGTCGATCTCAACATCCGCGAGCAGCTTCTTGCCGAGGCGAAGGCTATGGCTGTTGCCCCACCACTGGGCCCTGGTGATCATGGCGACCTCCGGCGGCGGAAAGCCGAAGGCCTACACGCCGCGCGAGATACGGCGCCGGCGAGGCAGCCGGGCGGCATGTCGCGAATGTGCACGTCCCTGTCGAGCGTGCCCAATCGTGCCGGCAGGCACCCACACCGCTCGTGATGGTGAGCGTCGCGGCCGAGAGGATCTGCTTCGCACGCAGTTCGTCGAGGAGGCCGAAACAGGCATCCGCGGGAACTGAAGGCATCAAGGCGCGCCGCCCCGAAACGAGCGCATGCCTGAGCAATGACCGCGCGCTTGTTTGGTCAGGCCTGGCAGAGCTCAGCCGAGCGAATCAGCTGACTTCCGTGCCGAACAGAAAGGACCTCGACGGCCGCACCGACACGATAGAACACGCGAGTACGCTCCGAAGATGAGCTCGCGGACGTCTCGCGTCGGCGGCGGCGGGATCGTCCCGGGCGATGTAGACCGCAGTCTCACCGACGCGCTCCAGGGCAGGGTCGGTCCAGACTACCCGCATGCGTCGATGCGCTTGAGGATGCGGGCCTTGGCCTCCTCGTGCGGGATGCCCTCGCCTGCGGCCAGCTGCGCCTCGGCGCGAGCGATGTCCTCGAGCAACGCCAGGCGTTCGCGCATAGCCTCGAACTCACGGATGTCGAGGACCACGGCCACGCCGCGGCCACGCTGGGTGAGCACGAGTGGACGACCGGTCTCGTTGACCTGCTTGATGAACGACGCGACGCCGGCGCGGAACTCCGAGAGCGGGCGGATGTCCTCATCGAGCTTGAGCGGCTGCA
>JBAXRL010000411.1:0-3475 GCA_037131205.1 Actinomycetes bacterium
GACGCAGGCACGGCCGCCGAGCCCGGCGACGCAGGCACGGCCGCCGAGCCCGGCGACGCAGGCACGGCCGCCGAGCCCGGCGCTCCGGCTGCCCGCCGGCGGGCACGTCAGGCGCGGCTCAAGAGCGGCGCCTCACCTGCCGATAGCACACTGGACGGCTGCCGGGGACGCTTGTCGCTGTCTCAGCGACATGGTCGCCCGCAGCCTGCACCGTTCTGGGCGATCACGCAGTCTCAGGCTGCGCAACTGGAGGAGGACGCACGTGACCATCGAAACCCGGCATCCTATCGCGCGCCGCGGCGAGCCGCGTTCCCTGCGCTCGCGTCCGTCAGTCCTCGTGCTCGCCCTCATCGCGCTGGCGGCCGCGGCCTGGCTTGCGCCCGCCGCCATGGCGCAGCCACGCGGCGTGGCCTCAGACCCGCTGGCTCTGCTCGCCGTCCAGCAGGCGGAGCTGACCGCGGGCGACGGCGCCGTCGTCGATGGGTTCGGCCACGCGGTCGCGCTCTCCGGCGACACCGCCCTGGTCGGGGCGGCCGGCAAGCAGGTCGGCGCCAACGAGATGCAGGGCGCCGCCTACGTCTTCCCCCCCAACACGAGCCTCGACCTCGCCTACCAGCTGAGCAGCAAGCCCGCCGGCATCGACCCGCGGTTCGCGTCCTACTATGATGCGGCCACGGTCGCCGACGCTCTCTTCGACGGTCTCACCAGCCTGGACGCCCAGACCTCGGCTCTGCTGCCGGCGGTCGCCTCCTCCTGGGACGCCAACGCGAACGTCACGGTCTGGACCTTCCACCTGCGCGCCGACGCGCGCTTCAGCAACGGCGCGCCGGTCACCGCTCAGGACTTCAAGTTCACCTGGGAGCGGCTCTTCACCAGTGTCAGCGCGGGCTGGGCCGGCGTCTTGCTCCGCGACGTGAAGGGGACCGCGGCGCTGGCCGCCGGCAAGGCCGAGCACCTGAGCGGCGTGGTCGCCCGGAACAGGACCACCCTTGTGGTCAAGCTCACGGCGCCGTTCGCCGACTTTCCCTCGATGGTGGCCGACCCCTGCCTGGCCCCGCTGCCGCGTGGCCTGCTGAGCACGGCCAGGAAGGCCCGCCAGTTCCGCAGCGCCCCGGTCGGCAACGGACCGTTCATGCTCGCCGGGCCGTGGAACCGCAAGGGCACGTTCAGCCTGATGCCCGCTCCCGGCTACTACGGGACCAGGCCGCGCATCGCCGGCATCACCTTCACCGCGATCACCGATCCCGCCGCCGCCTACGCGCAGTTCCAGGCCGGCAAGCTCGACGTGGCCGATTTCCCGGCCGCCTCGCTGGCGGAGGTCGAGGCCGCCTACGGCGTGAGCGCCGACGGCTTCACGGCGGAGCCCGGCCATCAAGTGGTCCCCGGGCCGACCGCGGGTGTCGTCTACTGTACCTTCAACACGAAGAAGGCGCCGCTGAACGACGTGCGCGTGCGGCGCGCCTTCTCCCTGGCTCTCGACCGCACGAAGCTCAGCGCGACCGTCCCGCCCCCGAGCATGGTCCTGACTCCGGCCACCGACATGCTCTCGCCGGGCGTGCCGGGGTACGTGCCCGGCCAGTGGCTCTACGCGCAGCTCGACCTGGCGCAGGCGGCGGCGCTGCTGACCGAAGCCGGCTTCCCCGGCGGCGCCGGTATGCCCGAGATCACCTTTCTGACCACGGGCGATGCCTCCTTCTCCGAGTACAAGACAGACCTCGCGGCCATCGGCGTGAAGCTGAGGTTCGTCAAGGTGAGCGGAGCCCGGTGGTCGACCAGGTGGGACAGTGGCAGGTTCATGATGACCCAGATGTGGGCGGGCTTCCCCGCCCCGAACCCGAGCGTCCTTTACGACCTCTTCTACGGCCCGCTCGGTACGGGCTCGTTCTACGATGACCCAACCGTCAACGCCTCGCTGCGCCGGGCGCGCAGGACGCTCGACACCACGGCCCGGGTGGCGGCCTTCCAGAGCATCGACGCCACCGTCGCCGCCGACGCGCCGGTGACGCCGATCGCCTACTGGTCCCGCACCACGGTCTGCTCGGCCAGGCTGGACGAGGCGGTGCTCAGCCAGATGAGGCTGTTCGACTTCGCGAGGGTCGGGATCGAGTAGCCGGCCGCCGGGACGTGTGAAGAGGAGCACCATGACCGAGGAGCAGACCGGCATGCCATCGGTGCCCGGCGCACCGGCAACATCGACGTGACCCATTAGCCGGCCCTCAGAGTCTGCCGCTCGGCGGACCGGGGCCTCATGAAAGGAAGCGCCATGAGATGCACCCGTGTCGCACTGCTTGTCGTCGTGTGCGCGCTCGCGATCGGCGCACTTGTCGCGCCGGTCGCGTCCGCCGCGCCGGCGGCGCACCTCGCGCCGGCGGCCGGCGGCACGCTCGCCTACCAGCTGAGCACCAAGCCCACCGGCATCGACCCGCTGTTCGCGTCCGGCCCCGAGGAGTCCGTCGTCGTCGACGCCCTCTTCGACAGTCTTACCAGCCTGGACGCGCAGACCTCGGCCGTGCTGCCGGCGGTCGCCTCCTCCTGGGACGCCAGCGCGAACGTCACCGTCTGGACCTTCCGCCTGCGCGCCGACGCGAAGTTCAGTAACGGCACGCGGGTCACCGCTCAGGACTTCAAGTTCGCCTGGGAGCGGCTCCTCACGGGCGCCAACTGGGACTGGGGCAGCTACCTGCTCAGCAACGTGAAGGGGACCGCGGCGCTGGCCGCCGGCAAGGCCAAACACCTGAGCGGCGTGGTCGCGCGGAACAGGACCACCCTTGTGGTCAAGCTCACGGCGCCGTTCGCCGACTTTCCCTCGACCGTGGCCAATCCGAGCCTGGCCCCGGTGCCGCGTGACTTGCTGAGCACGGCCAAGAAGGCCCGCCAGTTCCGGAGCGCCCCGGTCGGCAACGGACCGTTTCTGCTCGCCGAGCCGTGGAACCGCAAGGGCACGGTAAGTCTGGCGGCCGATCCCGGCTACGACGGGACCAAGCCGCACATCGCCGGCATCACCTTCACCGTGATCGAAGATCCCGCCGCCGCCTACGCGCAGTTCCAGGCCGGCACGCTCGACGTGGCCAACTTCCCGAGCGACTCGCTGGCGGAGGTCGAGGCCGCGTACGGCACGAGCGCCGACGGCTTCACGGCGTCGCCGGGCCATCAGGTGGTCCCCGGGCCGATCGCCGGCGCGTTGTGGTCGGTCTTCAACACGAAGAAGGCGCCGCTGAACGACGTGCTGGTGCGGCGCGCCATCTCTCTGGCCCTCGACCGCACGCAGCTCGCCGCCACCCAGCCTATCCCGGGCATATTTCTGACTCCGGCCACCGGCGTGCTCTCGCCGGGCATGCCGGGGTATGCGCCCGGCCAGTGGCTGTACGCGACGCGCGACCTGGCGCAAGCGGCGGCGCTGCTGACCGAGGCCGGCTTCCCCGGCGGCGCCGGCCTGCCCGAGATCACCTTCCTGACCGTGAACCAGGCCACCAAG
>JBAXRL010000412.1:0-3469 GCA_037131205.1 Actinomycetes bacterium
ACGCCGGCATACCGAGATCCCGCCAGCCGCGCTTCACAACGATCCGCCGCGGCCGCGACCCCGTTCTCTTCCAGCAGCCTCTCTCGGAGAGCCGCGGTTCGCAGGCGCGTCGCCGGCGACAGCACCTTCTGCTCGAGGATGCGGGCCGCCGCGTCGGCCGTGAGGAGGTGCGGATGCGCGGCGGCGCCGATGCCCAGCTTCACCACCCTCCAGGCGTTGAAGAACTGGTCGTTGCCGTAAGGCTCCACGAGCATGGGCAGCCCGCACGTGGCCGCGCGGGCCACGGTGCCGATGCCGCCGTGATGGATCACGGCCGCCGCCCGCTCGAACAGCCACCCGTGCGGCATCTCCTCCCGCACGAGGACTCGGTCCCTGCACTCGGGCGGCACATCGGCCTCGTCGAAGCCGGCCCAGCCGCCGAGCATGACGATCTTGCTGTCAAGAAGGGCGGCCGCGCGGGCGTGGACCCTCACCACCGTCGCGGCGTCGCGCACCGGCAGACTGCTGAAGGTCAGCACCAGCGGCGGCTCGCCCGCCTCGATGAAGCGGCCGGCCTCGCGGTCCGGCCGCCAGTCTCGCCAGGCCGGCGGCTCGTACATCCAGAAGCCGGTGAAGGCGATGTTCACGGCGGGCGCGGGGAGAGGCGCGCAGTAGTGGCGGCTGATGCCGGCGACGATGTCCACCTTGAACGCGTCCTGGCGGCGCGGCAGGCCGAGGCCCTGCCGCAGGTCGCCGATCAGCTCGTCCAGATCGACGTAGCGCACGCCGTTCTCATCGGTGGCCGTCAGGCGGCGCTCGATCTGCTCCGGGCGGCTGCCCTCCGGTGGCTGCGACACACCGATCGGCAAGACCGCGAGCGCCAGCGACGGAAGACCCGTCTTCTCCGCCGCCGTGCGACCCAGAGACTCCGTGGTGGTGAAGAGGAAGAGGTCCGCGTCGCGCGCCGCAGCCATGAGATCCTCGCAGTGGCCGGGAAGGTCCACCAGGTCCGGCCGGGTCAGGAAGCGGTTCTCCGGCTTCATGCGCCAGTGGTCCCAGCAGGCGAAATGCTCCCGCGCGCGAAGCGGCCCCAGGTCCGGCCGGCACGGCCAGGGGTCAAGTCCGGCGGCGCGCACGTGCCCCATGAGCGAGGCCGCGGCGCAGACCCGCACCCGATGGCCGCGGCGCCGCAACTCACCGCCCAGCGCCAGTACCGGCCACAGATCGCCGAGCGTGCCCGACGTGGCGATCGTGATCAGCGCCGAGGACGGAGGCTGAGGCATCAGCGATGCGCCGCTCGACGGCCGCGCTTCACGTCACCGGTGGTCGTCGGGCGAGAAAGGACCGCCCGGTGGGCCCGGCTCGCACGGCTCCGGGCCGGCCGCGGCGAGCCCCTCGAGATCGTCGTCGCTGAGCGCCCGGGGACCGCTGATGGGCACGACCGGCGCAAGCGTGAGAGGCACGACCGGCGCCAGCGCGAGAGGCACGACCGGCGCCGCGGCGCACGAGTCCAGAAGAACGAGCAGGGCGTCTTCGACGAGCGCGGCCGGGTCCGCCAGGTACTGCGGCGGCAGACGCTGGTTGATGTACAGGTCGGCGAGGCCGAACAGCGTCGCGAAGCCCACCGCGGCGCGCGCCTGCGCGTCGTGGCAGTCGAGCTCGCCGCGCTCCAGGCCCCCCTGCAAGACCTCCTGCAGTCGCACGAGCGTGGCGTAGTACGGCCGCGTGGACAGCTCCGTAGGCTCCACCATGGACGGCAGCGCATCGAAGACGAGCGCGAACCCTTGCGGGTTCGCGACTGACCAGCCGAAGAAGGCCGTCGCCACCTGGCGGAGCTGGGTGACGGCGTCGGCGGAAGCATCGATCGAGACGTCCACGGCGGCGTCCAGCTCAGCGATGGCGCGCAGCCTGGTGGCCTCGAAGAGGCCGCGCTTGTCGCCAAAGTAGTAGTGGATGGTGGTGGGCGTGACCCCCGCCAGCCCGGCGATCTCGCGCATCGTGACGTTCCTGGCGCCTCTCGCGATGATGAGGTCTGTGGTGATGTTCAGCAGCTCGTTCACGAGCTTGGGATTGGCCGGTCGCGTCATGACTTTCCCATCCATTTCTCGTAGATGCCCTCGAACTCGCTGTCGCCGACCATCTCGATGCCTTTGTTCAGGATGCCGAGCAGCATGGTGTCCTCCTTGCGCACAGGCATGGTCATCTCGCCGCTGGCCACGGGCTTACCGACGGCCTTCACCTTCTTGGCGAGCTTGAGCTCCTTGATGTAGTAGTCCCCGACCAGCTCGTCGAGGATCGTCGCCTGAGCGGCGCCCGCGGCGACCGCTTTGACGGCCTGCGGGTAGCCCTTGACCACCAGGGTCGACAGGCCGGCATCGTCGGCGAGCTGCTGGCCGGAGTCGCCGTCGACGACCGCCACCTTGAGTCCCTTCAGGCTCTTGAGCGTCGTGCTCGCGGTGTGCGCGGCATCGACGTAGATGCGCGTGTCGATCATGTAGTAGGCGCGCGAGAAGGCGAACCACTGCTCGCGCTCGGGCAGCGGGAAGATGCCCTGGAGCGAGTCGAAGCGGCCCTGCTTGAGCCCGTCGAGCTGGTCGGCGAAGAGCTCCGGCGTAAACGCCACCTCGACGCCCAGGCGCTCGCCGACCAGATTCCAGTAGTCGGCGGCGATGCCGACGGCCTGGCCGCTCTCGTCGGCGAAGCCGAAGGGCGGGTAGTCGTTGAAGGCGCCGATCTGCAGCGTGCCCTTCTGCGCGAGCCAGTCCTGTTCGGCCGCTGTGAGCGCGCCCGGCGACGCCGCCGGCGAGGCCGCCGCGGAGGCCGACGCGGAGGCCGACGCGGAGGGGCTGGGGGACGCGGCCTCCTGCTGACCACAGGCGCCCAGCAGAGCGGCCGCGGCCAGGAGGCCGGCGATCGCGCACAGTAGGGGCGATGCGGCGGAACGGCGACTCATGATTGGCAGTACCTGTGGTCTCAACGCGGCCTCCCGACGTGGCGGATACTGGACGGCGCCGGCGCCTACCTCCGCGCCAACCTCGTGAGCTCAGATGTTACATTTATAACTTATCTTCGTCAATACGCGGCGCGGCGGCGTCGGCGCCGGGGAGCCCGGAAACGCGCCCGCGCAGGGTCTCGACGAGCTCGTCGTGCTTGACCGAGACCGCCACGGAAACGAAGCTGTCGTCTGGCTACAGCGCTTCTACCACTGCGGGGCGATGGATGGTCTGCGGCGTCCGCGCGTGGCCGGGGCGCTTGCTGGCAGGTCGATGGGGATGCCGGCCTCGTACTGCCCGGCGCGCCCGCGGCCGACAAGATGAGTCACCTCATGACCGGCCTCGGCGAACGCCCAGCCGTAGCCGGTGCCGGGCGCTCCGAGGCCGGCGCAGCGGGGCCGGCGCCGTGCGCCTCGGCCGGTCAGCAGGCCTTGCAAGCGCATCATGAAGTCGTTGAGGTTGGCGGCGTACTCGGGCGAGCCGTCGATGCGCACGAA
>JBAXRL010000413.1:0-3463 GCA_037131205.1 Actinomycetes bacterium
GCCCCGCTCGGTCCACGAACGCCCCGCACGCACATCCCTGTCGGGATAGGCCCTTACACGCCATTAGTACAGCCTCCTCCGGCCCGCTCCGCACGAGCACGATCGGCTCAGGCTTGCTCCAGGCTCTTCTCGTCGGCTCGTCCATGGGCTCGCGCCTCCTGCTTCTGGCGATGGCACTGCCGCCGCCCTGGGTCATCGCGTTCGCTGCCGACCGTACTCCATTATCGGGGGGGGGCAAGTGGCAGAGCCGCTACGTCGCGGCGCGCAGCGCCGAAGCAGAAGCGGCGCAGGCCTTGCCCCCGCCTCAGCCGGCGACCAGCATGCGGCGCTCCACGAGCTCGGCGACGAGGCCGAGCACGTCGCGCTCTTCAGCGCCGTCCTCGGCCTCCTCGAGCTCGGGGCTCAGGGCAGCGACTACGCCCGCGAGCCTGCGCTGCCCGTCGAGCTGGTCCCAGATCGCCTTGCCCGTGTCGTTCAGGGTGAACGGCTCGTCCTCCATGTCGCCGCTGCCGGCGACCGGGGGCACGATGATGATCTCGCCGCCGATCTCGCGGGCGACGACGTCGCCCGAGGGCTTGTAGACGTTCTCAAGCGCGGGTCTCCTCACCGAGCCCATTGGCCGGAACGTGATGTCCAAAGTCCGGCAGCACCGCCAAAGCACCTCGCCGCAGAAGCACCCCGCAGGGACGAGTCCGCGGCGGCCACGTCGCGGGCATCGCTGTGGTACGCCTCCAGGCTCGCGAGCGGGAGCGTGGCAAGGCCGCGCAGACATCTCATCGACCAGGCTCGACTTGCGCATGACGGTCGCCACCCGCACTTTCGACGGGCTCACAGGTCGCTCCCCGCCGCCCACCGTCTCGCGCCATTGCTCGCGAAGCAGCGGCGCGAGGTCCGCGGCGCGGCGCAGGTAGAAGAGTTGCACCTCGGCTTCGGCGTCGAGGTCGGTGGCCAGCAGGAGCTCGCCGCGCACCACGTCGGCGGCCAGGAACGCAGTGGCTGCCGGCAAGATGACGAGGTCGACGCGGCGGGCGGCCAGAAGCGTCTCGATCTGCTGCATCAGGCGGACCCGGTTTTGCGCGGAGAGAGTGCGGCCGCGCAGCGGTTCGACGCCGACATCGACGTCCGACGCAGGATGCGCCGCGGTCAGCGGGCGGCCGGCTGCTCGCGCCGCGATCTCATGCGCCCGACTGCCGAACACATAGATCGCGAGCAGCCCGTACTCGGCGGCGAGCGCTTCGAGCCCACGCTGAAGATCCTCGTCGATGTGGCCATTGTGACACGCGGGTCTCTCGATGTGTGGCCGCAGAAGGGTCGCAACAAGATGCTGACCGCTGCGGCTCGTGGCACCATGCGCATTCATCCATGCAGCCCTTGTGACAAGCCGGGCAGGCGCTGCGGGGCGCACTGGAACCCTGTGACCGCGGCCGTCAAGCACGACGCCGCCGGGTTCAGGACTGGCACGCGGCGCTGGGCACTGACGGTTCGCAGGAGGGGCTGGCCGTCACGGTTACCGGCAGCGCTGTCTACGTCGCCGGCAAGAGCGGCCACAGCGTCGCGCCGTGGGGTGTCAGGCGGTCGTGCCCGCACTCCTGTCTTGGCTGCCGGTAGTCCGTGGGGTCATGCACCGCGAGGTAGTCGGCTTCGCTGAGCCAGTGGCACCAGATGCGGGTACCGGGGATGCTGAGCCGCGAGCCATTGCGCCGGGTCTGCCAGGCCGCGACCTCACAGCGGGGGAAGGGATCGCCGTGCAGCTCCTGCACCGTCTCCAGGGCTGGCTCCAGGTCGGTGTCCGTCGAGAAGATGATGCCCACGTCGTAGTCGCCGCGGAGGCCCAGCCTGACGAAGTCGACGGCGAGGGCCACGTCAATGCCTTTCTCTCGAGCCGGGGTTCGAGGCCAATCGCGCGGGTACTTGAGCGGCCGGGTGACGACCCTGACGGCTCTCGCAGCGCGTTCCTGGTGTACCTGGTTCTGCAGATGGCTGGCAGAAAAGGCGCGGGGCTGACGCTGGGGATCCGGTATGCCTCGATACACGCGAACCTGGATGAGCTGACGCGGGTACGGGCTTCGAGCGATCAGCAGCCTGCAGAGCCGCAGCGGATCGAACTGACCCGCCGTGACCGAGCCCGACGGGGGTGAGAATCCGTCGCGTGCCAGAGCGTGTGCATTCTGGTAGTCGATGAACACTACGACACGAGCGGGATCTGCGGCGCCCGTTGGCACGGCGGTCTCAGCGTCGGGGGCGGGAGAAGCTAAAAGCCCGCCATTCCCGGCCGAAGCCGCGAAAGCGGGCAATATTGAGTTGAGTATAGCGTTGCGGGTCAGGCGTCTCAAGGGCTGCCATGGTAGCTCGGGCGCCGCGGCTGCGGCAGAGTGACAATGGCCTGATCGGGTAGACGTTCCGCAAACGTCACCCCATCCGACCGACCACAAAGGTAGAATCGACACGACCGTGTCGCGCGGCCAGTGGGGCTGCGTGCCGCAAAGGGGTCGCACAGGTGCGGACCGCGTGAGCCGCAACGAAGCCGACACCTGCCGCCTGTACGTCGAGCCGAAGCTCAAGGCGGCCGGGTGGGAAGACGAGCCGCACCGCGTCAATTCGCAGCGCACCTTCACCGACGGGCGCATCGTGGTGGCAGGGCAGAAGGCGCGCCGCCGCCCCGGCAAGCGCGCGGACTACATCCTTCGCTATACCCCCGACATCGCTGTCGCCGTGGTCGAGGCCAAGCCCGAGTACAAGACGCCGGGCGAGGGCCTGCAGCAGGCCAAGGACTACGCCGAGATTCTCGGCCTCAAGTTCGCCTACGCGACAAACGGCCACGGCATCGTGGAGTTCGACTACACGACCGGGCTTGAGACCGAACTGACGGTCTTTCCGACGCCGGTCGACCTGTGGCGGCGTCGCGCGGCCAGTGAGCAGCTTTCAGACGAGGCCGCCGACACGCTCGAGACCCCCGGCTACCGTGAGCCCGGCCGCGAGACGCGCTACTACCAGGAGACGGCGATCAACCGCAGCATCGAGGCCGTGCTCAAAGGTCGGAAGCGCATCCTGCTCACGATGGCCACCGGCGCCGGCAAGACATACGTCGCCTTCCAGATCTGTTGGCGGCTCTGGTCGGCGCGCTGGAACGCCCAGGGCAAGGAGGGGCGCAAGCCGCGCATGCTGTACCTCGCCGACCGTAACATCCTCATCGACGACCCCAAGGACAAGCAGTTCGCGCCGTTCGGCGATGCCCGCCACAAGATCGAGGGCGGCGTGGTCGTGAAGAGCCGCGAGATGTACTTCGCCATCTACCAGGCGATCGCCCGCGATGAGGCGCGGCCCGGGCTCTACCGCGAGTACGCGCCCGACTTCTTCGACCTCGTGATCGTCGACGAGTGCCATCGCGGCAGCGCCAAAGACGAGAGCAACTGGCGCGAGATCCTCGAGTACTTCGCGCCCGCCTTCCAGATCGGCATGACGG
>JBAXRL010000414.1:0-3457 GCA_037131205.1 Actinomycetes bacterium
CCGTGGTCTCGTCGTCCATGCTCGCCCTCCCGGCTGGGTGACGCGTGTGTGGGGTCGTGGTGGCCTTCTCTTTGCCCCGTTCAGGCTGTTCCCTGTTCGAGCGCCTTCCAAAGCTCAAAGAAGTGCGGACAGGTCTTGCTCACGCAGCCGGGGTCCTCCACGACCACGCCGCGCGCCCGCAGCCCGAGCACGGCGAACGACATGGCGATGCGGTGGTCGTCGTGCGGGTCGATGCGCCCGCCGCTCGGCGTGCCTGGGTAGACGCGCAGGTAGTCGGGGCCGGAAGCCGTCTTGACGCCCAGGCGCCGCAGGTTGCTCTCCATGGCGGCGATGCGGTCGGATTCCTTGAGGCGCACGTTGGCGATGCCGGTGATGGTCACCGGCGAGCTCGCGAAGGGGGCGACGGCCGCCAGGGTCATGAAGGTGTCGGAGATGTCGCTCATGTCGACGGTCAGGCCGGCCGGGGTACCGGGGCCGGCCACCACGACGCCGTCCGGCTCGTCGCTCACGGAGCAGCCCATCGCCTCCAGCACGTCGAGAAAGCGGAGGTCCCCCTGGAGGCAGCCGTGGCGGCGCAGCCCGCGCACCTTGACCCGCCCCCCTGTGACCGCCGCGGCGGCGAAGAAGTACGAGGCCGTGGAGGCGTCCGGCTCGACGGCGTAGTCGCGGCCACTGTAGGTCGCCGGAGCGACGCGAAAGCGCTCGTGCCCGCGGCGCTCGGCGGTCACGCCGAACCGCGCCATCATGGCGAGGGTCATGTCGACGTAGGGGCGGCTCACGAGGCCGTCAACGGCCAGTTCCAGCGGCGCGCGCCCGAGCGGCGCCGCCATGAGCAGCGCCGAGATGAACTGGCTCGAGGCGCCGCCGGGCAGCCGCAGGCTGCCGCCCGTCAGACCGCGAGCCTCCAGCGTCAGCGGCAGGCGCTGCGCGTCCAAGGGCTCGGTCAGCGCTCCCTGGGCGCGCAGCGCCTCGAGCAGCCCGGCGAGCGGCCGGCGCCGAAGCTGGGGCGCCGCGTCCAGCCGGTAGCGCCCCTGGCCGGCGGCGCAGGCCGCCAGCAGGAACCGCGCCGCGGTGCCCGCCTCGGCGCAGAAGACGGCGGCCTCGGCGGCGGGGATGCGGCCGCCGGCGCCCTGCACGCGCCAGCCGCCGGCCGCCTGCTCGTCCACCGCGAAGCCGAGAGCGCGCAGCCCGGCGGCGAAGGCCAGCGTGTCGTCGGCGGCGAGGGCGCCGCGCAGCGTCGAGTGCCCGGCGGCGAGCGCCGCCAGGAGCAGCGCCCGGTTGGTGACGCTCTTCGAGCCCGGCACGCGCACGCTGGCGTCCAGCCCACTCAGTGCCGGGCGGATCGTACGCACGCTGATTCTGTCTGGGACGGGGCTCATCTGGTGGCCTCGATGATATCCCAGGGCCGGCGGCCAAGGCGGAACGCGGATGGGGCCGGGCGGCGACTGCGTGCCCCGGCCGCGCTTCGTCCCGTCTTCGCCGGCGGACGCCGCGCACGCTATAGTCGACGCTACGACCGAGGCACGCTGATCCGAAGGAGGCACTCATGGCAGACCGGGGCATGCGCCGCGGCGACAAGGAGATCGTCGACCGGGAGGAGTTGCACCGCATCCTCGACGAGGCCATGGTCATGCGCCTCGGGATGCTCGACGGCGAGCGCCCCTATGTGGTGCCGCTCAACTTCGCCCGCGAGGGCGACGAGCTGTGGTTTCACGCGGCCACGGCCGGCCACAAGCTCGACTGCCTGCGGGCGGCTCCGGCCGTGTGCGTGGAGGCAGACCGCTTTCTCAGGCTCCACACCGGCCCCAGCGCCTGCGGCGACTGGACCTCCCACTACGAGTCGGTGATCGGCTTCGGCACGGCCGAGATCGTGGAGGACACGGCCACCAAGCGGCGCGGCCTGCGCGCCATCATGCGCAAGTACTCGGAGCGCGACGACTGGGAATTCACCGACGCCTCCGTGGAGGGCATCGCCGTGGTGCGCATCCGGCTCGATGCGCTCACCGGCAAGCGCTCGCCGGCGGCCGGATAGGGCGCGCAAGAAGGGGAGCGCGCTCGGGCGGCTGGGGCAGGGGATGCTCACAGCGCCTTCGGGGAGCGGCGCGCCGGAGGCGCCGGCCGCGCCGCGGCCGGCTCAGCCGGCGAGCTTCTTCGCGTACAGCTCGTAGGTGAAGGTCACGTGCATCCCGGCGCGCTCGTAGGTACGCAGCGGCTGCGTCTCGCCTTCGGCGTCGACCCCGAGCTCCACCCGCAACTGCCCGCGGGCCGCGAGTGCGGCGAACGTGTGCGCCAGCAGGGCGCCGCCGAGCCCGCGGCGCCGCCACGGGCGGCGCACTCCGAGCCCTTTCACCCAGCCGAGGTCGCCGTGGTCGTAGGCGATCAGCGCGCCTGCGGCCTGATCGCCATCCCAGGCGAGGAACCAGAGATCGGGGTCGAAGTCGGCGTGGCCGAGCAGCCGCGCCTTCCAGGCGCCGAACGGCTCTTCGCTCTGGCGGAAGTGGTCGGCGAAGGCCTCGTTCATGGTGTCGTGCACAACGTGCTCATCGACGTCCCCGCGAAACGGCCGGATGACGATGCCCTCCGGGACCGGCAGCTCCACGACTCCGTCGCTGAGGTCGGCGGCCATGCGGTAGACGGTACGCGACAGCGCGTAGCCGTGCCGCATCAGCAGCTCGCGCTTGGCGCGGTTGACGCCGATGCAGAAGATGTCGAGCAGCGGGGCCTGGTAGCTTCGCGCGGCCGCCAGCTCGCGGCCGCGGCGCTCGGCCAGGCTCAGCAGACGCGTCGCCAGCTCAGGCTCCTGGCGCTCGGGGTGTATCCACAGGTCGGCCTCCAGCTCGCCGGTGCGGAACTGGTCGCCCACGTAGGCGTACCCGATGAGGCTCTCGTCGCCGCCGACTGCGACCCAGGCGTCGCGAGCAAGCACGAAGCCCTCCATACCCCAGTCGCTCTCGACGTCGTCGGCCGTGGTGTCGGGCTCGCCGACTTCCGCGATGTCGCAGGCGGTGAGCAGATCGACCACCTCGGGCAGGTCGCCGCGCGTGGCCGGTCTGATGTGGCTGGGGGCGGCGCTCATGGCGCCATGGTACGCGAGCTACCCGCCCTTGACGAGCACGATCGAGGACTTGGTGCTCTGGGCCGGCGCACCGCCGACGACCGTGCCCTCCACCTTCATCTCGAGGTGCGTGGGATCCTGAAGCGTGAACACGAGCCGGAAATCCTTGATCATGGACTCGAACACGAGCTTCGCCTGCGCCGCCTGCTCTTCGTTGCCGCTGGCCTTCAGGAAGTCGTCCACGGTGATTGCCAGGCTGGAGCCGTCGAGGTGCGCGGGGATCGTGTAGGTCTTCTGCGCGCCGGCGGTGTCCTTGCCCGACATGGTCACCTCGAAGTCGCCGCTGTGCTTCTTGATCACGATGCTGGCCGTCCCTCCGTTGGGCTCGTTCCAGGCGCCGAG
>JBAXRL010000415.1:0-3454 GCA_037131205.1 Actinomycetes bacterium
TCCTTATCTTACCGATTCGCACTACCCCGCCCGGCGGATCCTGCAGCCCCGGCGGGCGGGGCGGCGGCGCGGCGGCGGGCGCCGCCGGGGCAACAGGCGCCGCCCTGCGGCGAGAATCGCTCTGATAGGATGACCGTGGTCCGGCCCGCGACGGGGCCCTTCGGGCTCGCGGGTCGCTGAGTAGTGTTACGCCGATCGGTCCGTTCGCGTCCACGGGGGTGTCACATGTCCAGGCGCCGGCTCCTTCTTCCCGTCTTCGTGCTCGCGCTCTTCGCGGCGAGCTCTCCCGCGGCGCTCGCCGCCTACGGGCCCCTGTGGTCGCAGCCGGTGACCGCGGCGGCGCGGTTGGTAGCCGGCGATTCCGGCGCCACCGTGGTCTGGGCGCTCGCCGACGGCACGGGCAGCGCGCTCGTCGCGCAGGGCTACGACCCGGCCGGCGAGCCGCTCGGCGCCGAGCCCACCGTGCTCGTGGGCGGCATCAGCGGCCTCAGCGACTGGCTGGCGACGAGCGACGGTGGAAGCGGCGTGATCGTCGCCTGGAAAGCCGGCGGCGTGACGTCGGTGCGGCGCTTCGCGGCCGGCGGCGGCGCCGCCTACGGCCCCGTGACGGTCTGCGGCGACGCGGCCGTGGCGGCGCTGCGCGGGCCCGGCGCCACGGCGGCGCCGGTGCAGCTCGAGGCGGACGGCTCGGGCGGCGCCTACGTCCGGCTTCTGGCCACGCCGTCGCTGGCCTCCGGCGACACCCTGCTCAACTACGTCTCCCCGCTCGGAGTGGCGGCGCGGCCTGACCCCGGCCGCGCCGTCGAAAAGGGCTCCGTCGCCGGCATGAGCGGCGATGGCGACGGCCATCTGTTCGTCCTTCTGAGCGGGCCGGGCCGCAACGGCGTGGCCATGCAGCGCTTCGCCGCCGACCTGAACGCCGTCTGGGCCGAGCCCATCCCGCCGTACAACCCGCTGCTCGGCCCGCCGCCCGCCACGCCGCAGACGCCCCTGGGCATCGTCGCCGCAGCCGGCGCCACGATGGCCTGGCGAGAGGGCGGCAAGGTCAAGGTGCAGCGCTTCTCCGCCGGCGGCGACCGCCTGTGGCTGCGGCCCGTCGCCGTGGACGCGAGCGGAGCGCCGACGCTCGCCGCCGATGCGTGGGGCGGCTGCTACCTCGCGGGCGCGTCCGGCGACGGCCTGCGCGTGCAGCACCTCGCCGGGGACGGCGTGCCCGTCGGCGATCCCGACGGCAGCGTGCTGCGCCTGGGCCTCGCCGACCCCCGCGTGGACGACATCTCGTGGAACCACGCCGGCGACCTCGCCGTCGCCTACGGCGACGGCGCCGCCTCCGCCGGCGTAGCGCGCATGACCTATCTCGGCACGTGGTCGCGTCCCGCGCTGAGCCCCGCTCCCACCGGGCTCAGCGCCCTCGGAGCCGATGGCGGCGGCGGCGGCTACGCCCTCGGCGCGGGCGCGGGCGCCCGCCTGTGGCGCCTCGGCGAAGCCGGTCTCGCGCTGACACTGCGCCCCCGGGCAGCCAGTGTCATCTACGGCGCAAAGGTCGCCGTCGCCGGCTACCTCACGGCCGCCGGCGTGCCCCTCGCCGACAGCCCCGTCGAGGTCCGCTGGACGAGCGCCGGCGGCGTCACGAAGACGGCGGTCACGGCGACCACCGACGGCCACGGCTTCTACGAGGCGACGATCGCCCCCGCGGCCACCGCCACCTGGACCGCCACGGCCGGCGGTCCGGCGGGCGAGAGCATCGTCAGCGAGTCGTTCCCCAGTCTGGAGGTGGCGCCCGAGGTCTCGCTCGCGCTGGCCGACATCAAGGTCGGCGCCGGGTACGTCGAGATCTTCTCGGGCGCCGTCAAGCCGGCCCACGCGGGCAGCCGGGTGCTCGTGCAGCGGCAGAGCGGCGGCTCCTGGCGCACACTGGCGAGCGGCTCACTCGACGGGCGCTCCCGCTACCGCGTCTCGTGGCCGCTGCCGCTGCGCTCGGCCACCTACCTGTTCCGCACGCTGCTCCCCGCGCACGCCGACCACGCGGCGGGCGTCTCTCGCAGCGCCAGGCTGCGGGTCGTGCTCAACGCCGGCGGATAGGCACGCCTGGCCGGGCCTACAGCTCCACGCGCTTGCCGCCGAGCAGCTCGCAGGTCGCCACCAGATCGGCGAGCTGCTCGGCGGTGAGCGGCTCGTCGAGGGTCAGGCCCATCATCGCTTCATGCTGCTTGAAGTCGCGGCCCACGCCCATCTGGCCGATGTTGATGCCGAACTGACCGACCTTGGTGCCGATCCGCCCGATCATCCCGGGCACGTCGGAGTAGCGCAGGAAGACCATGTGCGGCGCCGGCTCGATGTCGACGTCCTGGCGGTACACCCTGACCAGGCGTGGCCGGTGCTTTGGGCCCAGGGTCGTGCCCGACACCGAAACGTCGCCCTGCGCGTCGCGGGCCGTGACCGTGATGAGATTGAGAAAGTCGACGGCCGCCGGCTGCTTGCTCTCCTTGGCGGTGATGCCGCGCTCCTCGGCGATGTTCTGCACGTTGACAAAGTTGACCGGCCCGTCGACCTTGTCGGCGAGCACGCCCTGCAGCACGCCGAGCGTGAGGATGCGCGTGTCGTAGCGGGCGATGCCGCCGCCGTAGCCGATCTCGAAGGCGTCGACCGGGCCCTCGGCGAGCTGCACGACGAGCTTGCCGAGCTGCTTGCAGAGCCCGAGGAACGGCATCAGCTCGTCGGCGTCCTCGCCGGGCGCCAGGGGGATGTTGACGGCGTTGCTGGCGAACTCGCCGTTCAGCACCGCCGCCACCTGCTCGGCGATGATCGTGCCGGCGCGCAGTTGGGCCTCCACGGTGCTGGCCCCGAGGTGCGGCGTGGCGATCACGCTGTCGTACTTGAACAGCGGGCTCTCGGTGGTGGGCTCCTTCGGGTACACGTCCACGGCGGAGGCGGCGACCTTGCCGCTCTCGATGGCGCGCGCCCAGGCGTCTTCGTCGATGATGCCGCCGCGGGCCACGTTGACGACGCGCACGCCGTCCTTCATCTTGGCGAACTCCTCGTCGCCGATGAAACCCAGAGTCTCGGCGTTCTTGGGCAGGTGCACGGTGATGAAGTCGGCCTCGCGGTAGATCTTGTCGGGGTTGTCGGCGCGCTTGAGGCCGAGCTCGTGGAACCTCTCGGCCGGCACGAACGGGTCGTAGGCGAGCACGTCCATGCCGAGGCCGCGGGCGTCCTCGGCGACGAGAAAGCCGATGCGCCCCAGGCCGAGGATGCCGAGCGTCTTGCCGCGCAGCTCCACGCCGCCCTTGCCCCACTTGCCCTTCTCCCAGCGGCCGTCCTTGAGGTCGGCGTGCGCCTGCGGGATGTTGCGCGCGGAGGCCATGATGAGGGCCACCGTGTGCTCGGCGGCGGAGAGCACGTTGCTCTGCGGCGCGTTGACGACGATGACGCCGCGCTTGGTCGCCGCGGCCAC
>JBAXRL010000416.1:0-3453 GCA_037131205.1 Actinomycetes bacterium
CGTCGAGGCATTGACGATCACCGGCAGCTTGCCCTGCCACGCCGCCCACACCTCAGGGTCCGTCGCCAGCTCGCACATGAAGTGCGCGACGTTGGCCATGTTGGTCGCGCCGGGGCGGAACAGACTGTCGACCAGGCCCTCGTGCAGCGCGTACTCCGTGACGTCGCCCTCCTTCAGCGTGTCGGGACGGACGACCACCCACTGCGCGTAAGGATCGGCGACCTCGATGACGTCGTGGAGGAAGTCGGCGGCGCGCTGATTGTCCCTCCCCGGAGGGACGAGGCCGCGCTGCATCCAGAGGACGGCCCGCTCGAAGCGCCCGCGACGCGCGTCCAGGCCTCCATGCCGGTTCACCGAGACGCTGCTCATGAGGATGAATCTGACCGGCCTCGCGGGCTGCGACGCCTGGATCGCTCGGCACAGCCTCGTCGTGGCCCGCGTCACGAGGTCGCGCGGCGCCCCGAAGATGCCCTTCAGGCTGATCGTGTGACCCAGGCAGGAGATCGCCCCGTCGCAGCCGTCGACCTGCTCCCTGACCTGCTCGTCGCTC
The DNA here is from genome assembly GCA_037131205.1 of Actinomycetes bacterium. Lineage (GTDB taxonomy): Bacteria > Actinomycetota > Thermoleophilia > UBA2241 > UBA2241 > CAIXSE01. The sequence goes on from JBAXRL010000416.1 coordinate 551, forward strand.
AGGGAGAGCAGGTCTGCCTCGATCACGGTCAGCCGCGGATCGTCCGCGACGCCCGCTGGGAGCCGCTCCGCCGACCGGACCACGGCGCGCACGTGGATGCCGCGGCCCAGAAGCTGCTCCAGCACGCGGCCACCGGTGCGCCCGGTGCCGCCGATGAGAAGAACGGTCTGCTGCGCAGGCATAGCGTCGTCTCCCTGGATGATCGCCTTCATGATGTCACTCCTTCACTGTTCGGATACTGAAACACGTCGTCGAGCGGGACAGCGAACGCCCGGGCGATCTGAAAGGCCATCTCGAGCGACGGCGAGTAGCGGCCCTGCTCGATGGCGATGATGGTCTGGCGGGTCACGCCGACGCGATCCGCCAGGTCCGCCTGCGTCATCTCGCCGGCGGCGAAGCGGAGCGCCCGGATGCGGTTGGTCACCCTGGTCGGCTTGCCCATCGCTAGAAGCCCCTGTGGTAGGAGACGATCTTGACCACCGACCCGACCAGCGTCCCGACCACGAACGACAGGTAGAGTGCGCTGGCGATCCAGAAGTACTCGTACTCCAGCATCGTGAGCGCGAGCACGCCGACCATGCCGACGGAGGAGACGTAGAAGCCGATCAGGTCGCCGTGCCGGCTGATGGTCTTGTCCCGCTCGTCCTTGCGGTCGATGTCGTCGGAGGCGGACCTGCCGCGCAACTCGGCCGAGATGCCGGTGCCGATGCCCGCCAGGATCGAGCCGACGATCGTCAGGACGATCGACACCCCGATGGCGATGAGCAGCGGCCACTGGTAGGAGATGTCGGCCGCCGACGTGGCGCCCAGCCGGCCCAGCATGATCGCGAAGTACGCTACGGGGACGATGACCGTGACCACCGCGTTGACCCACGTGATCTTCTCTTCGAACGGCATGGCTGCCTCCTCGTTGTGCCTGACGGGATGTCAGGTTTGCTTTACATGCATGACTGTAAACCGAACCTGACATGATGTCAAGTCTTCTTTACTATCAAGGGCGGCGCAGGGGAGTCGCGGGGTGCGAGGCCTGCACTCGCGGGCGTCGTCAGAGGCCGGGCGCCGCAGGCGGCTCGGCCGGCGACTCGATGCGCGGGGCCGCCAGGTCCCGGCGCCGGCCGCCGCGGCCCGGGCTCGCCGCCGTCGCGGCGCCCTTCGTGCGCTCGTCGTGCCGCGCCGGCGAGCTACTGGAGCATGGCTCGTGCGCGGCCTGCCGCTCGCCACTCCGCAGGTCGTCGTCTTCGACCTCGACTCCACGCCGCCGCGCCCGAGCGACCAGTTCGCGGCGCCGGGTACGTGCGCAGCGGCGCCGGGTACGTGCGCAGCGGCGCCGGTTTCGGGCTTGAGTCGGACCGTGCGTGCCGACCACAGGCGGAGCGCGCCGCCTGCGTCGCGGCTGCGGCGCGTCGCGAAGAGACGGGCCTCATGCACGATGACGGCCCGCTGGAGGTGATCGCCGGCGCCGGCATCGAGGGGCCAGGCGACGAAGGCGACCGTAGCCTGGGTTGCGAATCGGCTCCGTCCCCACGGTCTTCACGCTCTTCGCGACATGGAGTCCGCAACCACGGCGCAGCCCGGATGCCCGGTCGCGCAGGCCCTTCGACGGATCCCGCGATCTCCCGGGGTATACTGAGTCTCCTCGTGGGCCGCCCGCCCTCGCGACCGCAATGCCCAAATCCTGACCACGCGCAGGATCGCCTCAGGAGATCGGCTTCACCGAAAAGGCGATCATGATCGTGTCGAGCCCCGGGGGAGGCAGCCGAGTGGGCGCTGAACCGAAACAGAGCCGCCCGCCCGTAGTCGCGATGATCGGAATGGCGACGGTGGACTACCTCTATGTCCTGGGCGACTATCCGCCGGCGGACTCAGTGACCCGTGCGCTCGAGCATCAGGCAGTGGTGGGGGGGCCGGCTGGTCGGAGCGCGATCGCGGCGACGAGACTGGGAGGCGCGACCAGGCTTCTGGCGGCGTGTGGAAGCGGCGTGCATGCCCAGATCCTGATGGCGGAACTGGATGCCGAGGGGGTGGACTGCACCTGGGTCGCCCACGACCAGCCCTCGCAGCATTCGGCGGTCATCCTTGCGCGGGGAGCTGCGACTCGGACGATCATCTGGCTGCCGCAGCCAAGGGCGGATGCGCGCATGATCGCGCACCTGCCGGACTTCCTGGAAGGCGTTGACGTGGCGCTCCTGGACTCCACCGATGAAATCCTGACGACGGCAGCGCTCGACGAATGTGAGAAGAGAGGGGTGACCACCGTCATCGACACCGGGTCCGGACGGCCATGGACTGCGAGCTTGCTGGGCCGGGTCGATCACGTGATAGCGCCCGAGAAGTACGTGCTGAAGGCGACGGATTGCCCGGCAGAACGGGCGGCCCTCGAGCTCTGGGGCGGCTCTTGCCGTGTGGTGTTCGGCGTGACTCAGGGGCACAGGGGCGGGGTCTTCACGACAGGAAAGGAGCCCGAGCGTCTGGAGCGCTGGGAGGCTGCTCCGGTCACTGCGGTGGATTCCTGCGGAGCCGGCGATACCTTTCACGGCGCCTACGCCTGGGCGGTGGCGAAGGGTCTGTCGCCCGCCGGGTGCTTCGCTACCGCCGCCTGGTCCGCGGGCCTGAAGGTCTCTCGGCTCGGCAACAAGGGCATTCCGACGCTGGACCAGATGGAGAACGCGCGCAAGTCGAGCCGCGCCGGCAAGCGCGTGTGAGCTCCGAAGGCCAGAGGAGTATCTGCTGAAGTCGACGAGAGACCTCCCCCGAGGGGAAAACCAGCCCTCCGGCCCCACGCTTTCACCGGCCGCGAGTCGCTGGCCCGCACGCGTCGTCTCGCGCATCGACCGGCGCGGTTCCAGCGGCCGCGGCCCGGTCTTCCGTCAGCCGCGGCCCGGTCTTCCGTCAGCCGCGGCCCG
>JBAXRL010000417.1:0-3442 GCA_037131205.1 Actinomycetes bacterium
CATGTGATCACAATGCTGACGCGATATTCCAGGACATTCTTTTGAGGCAGGCTGCGTCTGGCAAGAAGCTGGTTTCATTCAAGCATCGCAAGCCGGTTCTGTCGCAGTCCCCACCCCTCAGGGCCTCTTCCTGAGCGATTCCTAAAGGCGGGAGTCGGTCTGCTCCGCCGGCGACGCTCTGCCCGCGGGGAGCGCCGGGGGCGGGGGAGCTGTGCCTCGCCAGGTGCTAGGCTACAGTCACCTACCGCGCCGGCGCCCGCCCGTGCGCGCTCGTGTCGCGGTGCCCTCGTCTGCGAGAATCCGCCGGCGTCGGGCGGGTAGTGAACAGTCCACTAACGTGCAGTCAGTCTCGGCAGGGGACACACAAAGCCCCTGGAGATGCTCCATACATGATGAAGGAGCCACAGTGTCGTCAGCGCTCAGCGGGAAGACCGTGCTGCTCGCGGCGGGGGGGACCGGCGGTCATCTGCAGCCGGCGCTCGCCGTCGCGGCTGAGGCCGCGGCTCGCGGCGCCCGCGTCGTCGTCGTCACCACGCCGTCGCAGGTCGAGCGCGTCGCCGCCGAGTACCAGACGTTCGCTCTGGAGCTCAAGGGCTTCTCGCGCAAGCTGGCGCCGCGTGAGCATCTGACCACGCTGCGGTTGCTGGCCGCCGCCGTGCCGGGCGTCGGGCGCATCCTCAAGGAGGTGCGGCCCGACGTCGCCATCGGCGGCGGCGGCTTCGCCAGCGGCCCCGTGGTCGCCCTGGCCGCGCTGCGCGGGATCCGCGGCCTCGCCCTGGAGGCCGACGCTCATCTCGGCGTCGCCAACCGCCTGCTGCGGCCGTTCGTGCGGCGCGTCTGCCTGAGCTTCCCGATCGCCGGCCTGGAGCCGCCCAAGTACGTCCTCACGGGGCGGCCCCTCGGGCCGGCGCAGCTCGCGGCGACCGCCGACGAGGGCCGCGAGGCGTTCGCGCTGCGCGCCGACCTGCCGGTCGTGCTCGCCTTCGGCGGCAGCCAGGGCGCGCAGAGCATCAATCGCGCCTGCATCGAGGCGTTCGGCGGCCGCGAGCTCGACTTTCAGCTCGTGCACGTCTGCGGGCCGCGCAACCACGATGCCGTGCGCGCCGCGCTCGAGGCGATGGGCGAGCGGTTTGAGCGCTACCGCCTCGTGCCCTACACTGACCGCCTGGCGGCGGCGATGGCCGCGGCGGATCTCGTGGTGGCTCGCTCCGGCGGCTCGGTGGCCGAGCTGGCCGCGCTCGGCAAGCCGGCGATCCTCGTCCCGTACCCGTACGCGACCGCCGATCACCAGCGCAAGAACGCGCGCTGGATGGTCGACGGAGGCGCCGCCCTGCTGGTCGACGACGCCGAGCTCGGCGGCGACCTGCTTCGCAGACTCGTCGCCGACCTGCTCGGCGATCCCGGGCGCCTGGCGGCGATGGCCGTGGCCAGCGCCGCGCTCGGGCGCCCCGACGCCACCAGCCGCGTCGTCGACGAGATCGAGAGGATCGTGAAGAGATGAGGGGACGATGAACGACGACACCGCGAGGCAGTTCCCACAGCCGGTGCACTTCATCGGTATCGGCGGCGCCGGCATGAGCGGCATCGCCATGGTGCTCGCCAAGCTCGGCGTGCGCGTGGCCGGTTCCGACCTCAAGTCGTCGCGCTACACGCGGCGCCTGGAGGAGGCCGGCATCGCCGTGGCCATCGGCCACGAGGCCGGCAACCTCGGCGCCGCGGCGCTCGTCGTGATCTCCTCGGCGATCCCCGAGGGCAACCCCGAGCTGCGCGCCGCGCGGGCCGCCGGCCTGCCCGTGCTGCGCCGCGCCGAGATGCTGGCGCGCGTGATGGCCATGCGCCGTGGCATCGCGGTCGCCGGTACGCACGGCAAGACCACCACGTCGTCGATGATCTCGCAGGTGCTCTACCAGTGTGGCCTCGACCCCACGTTTCTCGTCGGCGGCGAGCTCAACGACATCGGCTCCAACGCCGGCGTGGGGCAGGGCGAGTGGCTGGTGGCCGAGGCCGACGAGAGCGACGGCAGCCTCCTCTACTTGCGTCCCGAGGTGGCTATCGTCGCCAACGTGGAGCTCGACCATCACGCTCACTACGGCTGCCTCGACGACGTGCACGACGTGTTTCGCCGCTTCGTGGCGCTCCTCCCCGACAACGGCTTGCTGGTGCTCGTCGCGGGTAGCGGCGGGGAAGGTCTGGCCGACCATACGCGGGCGCCCGTCGTGCGCGTCGGCATCGGCGCCGGCGACCTGCGCGCCGAGGTGGCGCGCGTCGACGACCGCGGCAGCGAGTTCGCCGTGCTCGACGGCGCCGAAGAGCTCGCCCGGGTGACCCTGCGTGTGCCCGGCGAGCACAACATCCTCAACGCCCTCACCGCGCTCGCCGTCCTGCGTCACGCCGGCGTCACCGCGGCGGACGCGGCGCCGCACCTGGCGACCTTCAGCGGCGCCGCGCGGCGCTTTCAGGAGATGGGTCGCCACGGCGGCGTGCTCGTGGTGGACGACTACGCGCATCACCCCACCGAGATCGTCGCCACGCTCACCGCCGCCAGGCAGGGCGACCACGGCCGCGTGATCGCCGTGTTCCAGCCGCACCTCTTCTCCCGCACGCGCTACCTGCAGCGCGAGTTCGGCCAGGCGCTCACCCTCGCCGACGAGGCCATCCTCACCGACATCTTCCCGGCGCGCGAAGAGCCGGAGCCGGGCGTCACCGGCAAGCTGATCGTCGACGCCTACCTTGCGGAGCGCCCCGGCGGCCCGGTCTCGTATCTGCCGCGCCTGCACGACGTGGTGCGCTATCTCACGCCGCGCGTGCGCCCCGGCGATCTCGTGCTCACCATGGGCGCCGGCGACGTCTTCCACGCCGGCGAGCAGCTGCTCGCCGCGCTCGCCGGGCAAGGGGAAGACCCCTCCGGCGCCGAATAAGCACTCGTAGCTGTCCTCTCGCGAGAAGGTGCGGCGCCGATGGCAAAAGGAGGCGGAGCGAGCCGCCCGCGTTTCCGTCTGCTTTCCACTGTGCTGCTCACAGCGGCGATTCTCGCGCTGCCCACAGTCGTCTACGGGTGGGGCCGCGGCTCCTCCTCGTTCGCCATCCACGCCGTCGAGGTCAGCGGCACGCATCTGGTCCCGCAGCGCCGCGTGCTGCGCCTCCTGCGCCGGGACTACCTCGGCCACAACCTGTTCACGGTGACCGCGAAGGACGTGCGCGCGTCGCTGGCCCCGCTCTGCTACATCTCCGAGGCGCGCGTGGATCGTGACTTCCCCGGCACGCTGCGCGTGAGCGTCGTCGAGCATCGTCCGGCGGTGTACGCGCTCGCCGGGAGCCGCTGGTACGTGATCGCCGACGATGGCCACGTGATCTGCGAAGAGAAGCGCCCGAAAGGCGCCAGGACCGACGCCGCCGCGACGGTGGCGGAGCAGACAGCCGCCGCGTCGGGCGAGGCCACGGC
>JBAXRL010000418.1:0-3429 GCA_037131205.1 Actinomycetes bacterium
CGCAGCCGCGATGCGTCCACGGGCGCATCCGTGCGTGCAGACCTGGCGGGATAGGTCCTTACCCAGGCCATCGAGACATCGCGCGCCATCTCGAGCTTGACTGTGGCCCCCGGCCGCAGATCGGTCGTGACCTTCACGAGCCTTTGCTTTCGTGCCGGCGCTTCTTCTCGATGAGCACGTTGCTCATGAACGCCGCCGACGGCTTGGCCGACTCGACGTCGGCCAGGCACAGGTCGGCGTACTCGTCGCGCATCGCCACGCTCATCGCCATGCCCTTCTCGGCGAAGTAGGCGTCGGCCCCGCCGCGGTGCCGCGCGGTGCGCAGCTCGGTGCGCTGCAGGTAGTAGTGCGAGATCATGTGGAACACGTCGCCCTCGCCCCAGCGGAACCACACCGCCACCGGCGACTCGCCGTACTTCTCGCCGAGCTCGCGGCTGGAGATGAGCACCTGCACGCGCTCGCGGTCGACGATGCTGATGGGGTACGAGGAGGCCTCGAGCCACCACTGCGGGTCGTCCCGGCCGTCGAGCACGCCCTGCAGGTAGATGTTGTCGGCGTCGCGGACCTCGATGCGCACCACGTCGTCGCGGGTCGGCGCCACGCCGAAGGCGAGCACCCCGGGGAACGCCGGCTCGACGACGTGCTTCAGCGCCCAGTCGGTGGTGAACAGGCTGCCGCCGGCCTCGACGAAGGCGCGGATGCGGGTGATGGCCGCGGCCGAGACCTGGCCCGGGCAGTTGACGATGAGCAGCTGCTCGGGGCGCAGCTCGAGGCGCTCCACGTCGCCCGTGCCGATCACGGTGTGCGGAACCTCGAGCGCCTCGAGCACCGACTCGACGTGGTCGTACTGCCCTGCGACCACCACCACGTCGCTCTGCTTGACGGCGTCGAGGGCGCGCGCCCTCTCAGGCGCATCGCGCCTGAGCTGCTCGCGCGTGATGTGCGCCGCGGCCTTGTAGGCCCTGTCGCGCTTATCCTGGTCCATCAAGTCTCCTCTCGTGGGGGCACGGCTGGAGGGCGTTCAGAGGGTGCGTGTGGCGGGCGCCCCGGCGCCCTCCCGCCGCGCCCAGCCTCAGCGGGTCTGCCTCCGGCGGGCGCGCTCGCGGGCATCGGCGATGCGCCAGCTCGGCTGACTGTCGGGCGCCGGTTCGTCGGCAGAGCCACCGGCGCCGCCGACATCGAAGAACGCGGCGTGCACGGCGTACCCGCGGTACACGAGCGCCGAGCCCAGCACGCCGCCGCCCTCGAAGCGCACGTCCCAGCCGAGGCCGGGGCTCTTGAAGCGCCGGCCCGCAAGCGCGGCGATGCGCTCGAGGAACGCCTCCGCTACCGGCCGCTCGCCGGGCTCGCCGCCGCGCACCAGCGCCTCGAAGGCGTAGCTGCGCAGCAGCTTGTCGTGGAGCTCGGCGTACTGCGGCGCCCGCGACACGAGGTCGAGGCCCACCACGCGCGAGCCATGCAGCACCAGCACGCCGGTCTGACCGTCGAGAGGCGGGAAGGCGGCGAGCACCCGATCGAGATCGCCCTTCCGAGCCTCGTAGGAGTCGCGCATTGCGCCTGTGCCCGAGTGCGTGCCCTGCCTGCGGTGCAGCCCGTCGACCTCGGACCACACGCGGCCCTGATCGGCGCGGGCGCCGACGCCGGCGCACATCGCCGCGTGGACGCTGGATCTCATGGCGAAGCGGACCTGCCGCTCCGCCAGCATCTCGCTCTCGGCGAACTGGCGTGAGGCGTAGGCCCAGCGCCCCCGCTCGGTGCAGCTCACCGGCGCCACGAGGGTGCTGTACCTGTCGATGAGGATGGTCGTGTTGAGGCTGCGGTTCTGTTTGGCTCCGCGCAGCTCCTCGCCGTCGAGCACGAGGATGCGGGCGTCGCCCTTGTTGACCACGCGCAGCTCGGGCACCGAGCCGCCCTCGCTGACCTCGGTGATCTGCGCGCGGCCCTCGGCGAGCGCCTGACGCAGGGTGATGTAGCGCGGGGGGCGGCGGCGCGACGCGGCGTGCTCGCCGCCGCCGGCCGTCTCGGCACTCTCCCCCCCGTCGCCGGGCCCGTCGTCCCCGCTCGCGAAGAGCGGAAACACCGCCAGCGGTCCCTCCGCCTGGCGCTCGCCGAGGCGCAGCGCTTGCACCAGCTGCGCCCCATCGATGACCTCGTGCCGATCGGCCATGTCGCACCTCCGTTGTCTGTCGCTCGCCGGCCTGGCCCGGCCGGCGAGCGACTCCTCCAATCCGTGGCTTCTCACGCTGTACTGCGATGCCGGCCATGCTGTCCATGCCAAGCTAGCATCATGTTAGACGATAGAAATCATCTCTATGATGCTACTATAGCATATCTTCCATGCCACCGCGACCGCGAGCGCAGGATTCGCGCATCCCCGCGGCGTACACCGATGCAGTCAGCGTAGCGGACGGAGGGGACGGAACTGATGCGCGATGAGCATCAAGAGAGCATTGGTCACGCGATCGCCCATCTGCGCGAGCAGCAGGGCTGGAGCCAGCGCCAGCTCGCCAAGTGGGTCGGCCTTGACCAGTCGGCCGTGAGCCGCATCGAGGCCGGCCGGCGGCGCGTCTCGGCCAAGGAGCTGCAGCGCTTCGCCGACGCCTTCCACGTATCCGCCGACGCCCTGCTGCTGGGCCGGCCCGGCGCCGATGCGCCGGCCGCCTCACCGCTCCCGGCGCACGCCCTCCGGGCCCCCAGCCCCGCACCGCGCCCCGAGCGCCTCACGATGGCAGCATCGGGGCCGGACGCCTTTTCCGGGACCTTCGATCTGGGCCTCGGCGAGGCGGCGGCCTTCGATCACGCCGGCCGCACCGGCAACGTGGCGCCGAGGTACGGCGACATCGCGGCATCGGAGCACGGCGGCATCACGCCTCGGGAGCACCCCGACATCGGGGCTCCGGGACCGGGCACCGCCAGCCCCCGCCCCGCCGACATTGCGGCACACTCCGCCCTGAGGATGGAGCTGCGCAGCTCGGACCTCGATCTGGAGCGGCCGCTCGCCAGCGACAGGTGGGCCGGCCGGGCCGGGCCGGCCGCGCGCGGGCCGGCTTCCCCGCCGGCCCGCGTCGAAGGTCTCCCGACGGAGGTCGCGGCGGTGGTGCGCGACTGGTTCGAGCTGCGCCGGCTGGCCGGAGGCCACGAGCCGGCGCTCGCCTGGAGCAGCGGCCACTCCGCCGAAGGCAAAGCGGAGCGCTTCGCCCACCCCGTGCAGCCGGCCGAGCGCGGCTCACTGGGCGGCGACGTGCTCTACGACCGCGTCGCCCGGTTCTGGCGCAGCGAGCTGCACGTGGAGCCCGACGACGGCCCCCTGCCCGACCTCGTGCCGCTGCTCGAGGACGGTCTCGGCGCCCAGGTGATCGTCGCCCGCGTGGCCGCCCGCGAGACCACCGCTTCAGGCGCCGCCGCGGGCGCCGCTTCAGGCGCCGCCGC
>JBAXRL010000419.1:0-3424 GCA_037131205.1 Actinomycetes bacterium
CATGCCGACCACCAGCTCGACCAGCGTCAAGCCCTCCTGGCGTTTGCTTCTCGGGGGGAGCATCTTGACCATTCGCAGCCGCTCCTACTTGACGGTGCAGACGTAGGGGCCGGCCCCCGTGGCCGAGAACACGGGCGTGCTCACGTAGGAAGTGCCGCTGAAGTTGGCGTAGACCTGGTAGGAACCCGGGGGCAGCGGGGTGAACTTCGCGGTCTTGTTGCCCTTGTCCACCTTCTGGCCGACAGCCGCGGGCGTGAGGGAAGTCGCTCCACCGGTGGTGTAGTAGTAGAAGGGGGTGACCATATTCCGCACCCACACGTAGGCGACCTTGTCCTTGTTCGCGTTCGTCACGGTCAGGGTGTACTGCGGAACAGGATCGGTCGTGGCATTCACGACCGCGCTCGTCGATTTGTTACCGGCCTTGTCGTAGGCCTCGATCTTGTAGTACCACTTCGTGGCGTAGCCGGCGGCCGCGTCCGTCCAGCTCCTGGCGGCGGTCGTCAAGCCCGACGGGAAGGTGCTGGCGGCGCCCCATGTGGTGCCGTCGGCGCTGCGGTAGATCGCATAGTTGGCCAGGCCGCTCGCCGGAATGTTCGGAACCTTGGTGGTGTCCGCGCTGTCGACCGAGGCGGTCCACGTCAGGGTGATCGTCGGCTGATTGGCGACCTTGGTGGCGGTGAGTGTCGAGGCCGACGGGGGCTTGATGTCGTCGGCAAGCTCGTATGTTGGGGCGATGGCCCAAACCTGGGCGCACGGGAGGCTGGAATAGAAGGTAGCCCCCTTCTTGGTCACGACCTTGAGGCGGTAGTAGTACGTCGTTCCGCCGGTCAAGGTCCGGGCGATGTCATCGACGTACGTCGGGTTCTCGTTCTCCGTGATAGTGACGAGCGGGGTGGTACCGAAACTGTTCGAGACGAGCGATCGATAGACCTCGAAATGGTCGAAGAAGGCGTCCGGGCAGGGATTCCACTCCAGCGACACCTGCCTCGGCCGGGGCCCGGGCACGGCCACCAGGCCGGTCGGGGGGTCGGGAGTATTCGACTCCAGGCTGGCGTAGAGACCTGTTTCCTCGCCGGCGGATCCGGCGTCCGACGCGTAGGCGACCACGGTGAACTTGTAGAGGTCGAGGGGCGCGATGGCGGCGCCGACCCACGTGAACTCGTACACGCCCAGGCCCACGTACCGATACGTGTTGAACTTCCCGTTGGTCTTGGTGGTAATGTCGCTGGTGAGGACGTCCTGGCTGTCTCCCGCGCTGTCTCCCACCATGCCGTCGCGCGCGATTGTGAAGGTGACCTTACTTGTGGCCGGCACTCCATTGGTGATGCCCCGCCAAGCCTCAGGGACCGTGGCGGTCAGCTTGACGTAGTTCGGGGAGGCCGGGTCGAAGATCGCCCCGTTCGCGTCGGGCGCGGGAGTGATACCCAGACTGACGCTGGGGCCGGCGTACTGCCGGTAGATACGCGCTACTTGATACACATGCTTGACCGGCAGAGGGGGCCCGATCCAGTACACATCGACCGCCACTTCCTTGTACTGCTCGGTCAGCGAGGTGGCGTCGCTGGGGAGCGTGGCCACCGAGTAGCTTACGGTGAAGTTCTTGGTGCCCGCGCCGGTCTGGTAGGGGACCGTGTTGCCGAACTGCCCGCTCTTGAAGGTCGAGCTGTTCAGGTTCGTTGGCGTGATCTCCATGTAGTCAAGCTGGCGCAGGCGCTCGACCTTGTCCTGGGCGAGGAAGGCCGAGATGTTGCGCATGTTGTCGTCGGCGTTCTTACCGAGGACAGTCACGAAGAGGGGCACCATGCCGGCGAAGACGATGCCCGCGATGATGATCGTGATCAGCAGCTCGACCATGCTGAAGCCACGCGCAGCATGCCTGGTGCGTACCGATGTGTTCATTGCCTCACACTCCTCCCCGCCGGCCTGGGGGAGCCAATGGGTCCGCGGACCGTCAGGTCCGCGCCTGCTCCACACTGCGCGTATCGACGCGCGAGGGACGGGCTTGAGCCGCCCACCGGAAAAAGTGTAGTCACTTTTGACGCCATTTCGGCTCCGCTCTGTCCCGCCTGCGCTTCGCCCTTGATGCCCACGCTCCTCGCAACCTGGTCGTGGGCAGAACGCCGGAGGGCTCCTGAGGCGATTTCCCTGTAACCCGACAGTTTATAGCATACCCCCCCCAGGGATCGTTACCCAGAGGACGTTTGTCTACGCGTGTCGCATGGGGGGGCCGGCCGCAGGCCGGCGGGGGCCGCTACCGCGGGGCCTGCGGATCGCGCAGCGTCTTCTGCAGGGCCTCTATCTGAAGGTCGTACCCGGCGAAGTGCCGCGGTGCCGCGGCCGTTCGGCGCGAACGGCAGCATCAGCAGGAGCTCCTTGGCGGCGCCCGGGAGCATCGTCGTCGTAGGTACCATTGCCGAGAGGACGTTCGTCCTGGACCGTTGGCGAAAGCGGTTCCGTGGGTCCGGCGCGGTGGCCGGCCGACTTCGAGAGATCGCCGAGAGCCGCACCTGGGACCGGCGCCGCAAGCGCACCTTGAGCGTCGCCCGGGCCATCTACCCGCGGCTGCCCCAGCACGCCAAGCTCTGGGCGGGGCGACGGGAGCTCGTCGATTTGGACCGAGGGGCGTTGGAGGCGGTGCTGGGGCCATGAGCGCCGCCGAGCTGACGTTGGACACCGACTGCGAGTCCAGCGGGCCGCGAGGAGCCCCTCGACGGTCACGTTGGCGGCACGGATCAGCGACCGCGGAGTGCCTTTGGCCACACTGCGATGGTCCGGCACGGAGAGCGTGGCCAGGTGGCCATCTTTCGTCAGGACGATGTGACTTCCGCGCCGCCGCGCGCAACCCAGGGTTGCGAAGACCCGCACGACCTCGCGGCCGCTCAAAGCCGGAAGCGGTGGCGTCTACATGGCCACTTCGATCCGCCGGGTCTCTATGGTCAGAGGCAGGCCCCTTTCGGCGCGCGCTTCCAGGCAGAGCACGATCGCTTCGCCGATGCTTTCGACGGCCTCCTCCCTGCTGCCGCCTTGGCTGACGCACCCAAGGATGGCCGGGCACTCGGCCACCCACGCCCCGTCTTCATCCCTGTCGACTGTCACGAGGAACTTCATCGCCGTCCTTCTTCCACTGATGGTCCGCTGCTGTGCACCCAGCGATCAAGATACCAGAGGCCGACAGGCGTCCGTCACCGATCCCTCGATGGACCGTTTGCGCCGCCGGCGCCGATGACGAGGGCGGCGACGTGGCCGGCGGAGGCCGCCCGCGCAGGCGTCATCCCGGCTCGTGCGCGGAAGCTTCACCTCTCCCAAGGAGGTGCGCCAAACGACGCTCCAGCAGAAGTACGCCGACATGACCATCTCCGTCGCCCAGGTGCCATCTGGGAGCAGCCAAGAGGGCGGACATGGCGCGCCGCGGCTGCCGGAGCCG
>JBAXRL010000420.1:0-3407 GCA_037131205.1 Actinomycetes bacterium
CCCGAGAAGCAAACGCCAGGAGGGCTTGACGCTGGTCGAGCTGGTGGTCGGCATGGTCATCCTGGGCATCGTCTCGACGATGCTGTTCACGACCTGGTTCTCGCTCAGCCGCTCGTACGCCTACTCGGTCAACAGCAGCATCGCCCGCGATGACGCCCGCCAGGCGATCTCGCGCATGGAACGCGAGATCCGCGACGCTGAATCCAGCCCCATCACCAGCACACCGGCGATCATCGAGGCTCATCCGTACTGGATCTGCATGTTCACGACGTTCAACGACCCGAGCAGCTCCACTCCGGCTACAGATCCACACCTGGTTGCCTATCGCCTATACACCGACAACACGCTCTGGCGTTTCGAAGACACCGATGGCAGCGGGACGATTGGCGGCATCGTCATGGAGCCTGTGTCCGGCGCCTCTCCCAACGTGGGGGAGAAGACGACCGGCGAGGGCCGGATGCTGCTCTGTGGTTCGGTGGTGAACCTGGTCAATCCGGCGACCCCGCTCTTCATGTACAACTACTACTCGGCGTCGGGCGATCTGCTGAGCGTGGACGACGTGTCTTCCGCCAACAACCAGACGGCACGGATCGTCGCGGTGCAGACTCACCTGCGCGTCGACCTGAGCCCCACTCGCTCGCCCGTCTATACCGATTTCCTTGTCACCGCAACGCTGCGTAACTAGGAGGAGGGTCCGCAGATGAAACGCCAGTGCGACCAGAAAGGCAGCACGCTGCTCATCGTGCTCGGCGTCGTCGCGGCGCTGGCGATCATGGCCACGGCGCTCGTGACCCTCACCAGCAACGTGATGTCCAACACCGCGACGAATCGCGTGAACATCACGGCGTTCAACGCCTGTGAGAGCGCCATCGACACGACGATGCTGCAGCTCGGCAACTCGTGGCCGAATACCCTTGCGAAGAAGTACCAAACTTGGAGTCTTCAGACGCCCACTTCGCCGACGCCCTCTCCGATCCCGTCATTCGTCAGCGCGATGAAGAGCCAGAACGTGGAATGGCCGTCGCCGAAGCCCACCGCCCTGGGGCCGGCCATCAACGTCTGGGTCGGCGACAGCCCGCAGTCGCTCTTGGGGTGGGACGCCGACGGTGATGGCAAGTTGTACGTCGTCTCTCAGGCGTGCGTCGGCGACCGCCGCACCCGAGTCCAGGTCCAGGTCGAAATGTCGCAGGGTGGCATCGACTTCCCGCGCGGCGTCGACCTGTGGTGCGGCGGCAACCTGTGGGACAACGGCACCAACTACACTGATAACAACCTTAAGGTATCCGATGTCTCGCTCCCCCGGGTCAAGACCGCCACCTCTGGGCCGAACGCCATCCGCGCCTACATCGGCGGAACGCTCACTCTGGGAAGTGGAACCGCGGCCCCCGACTATGACAACCTCAGCGACTACCCCCCGGTCGTCACGTTGCCTTCAAGTACAGAAGGTGGTGTGTCGACCTGGAAGTCGCTCGAGAGCATCTTCTCGACATCGTTGGTCCAGCGGTGCATAGCCAAAGCCAAGGCCGACGGCACCTACTATACGACTCAGCCGCCGGTGGGCAGCATGAGCGGCTTCGTGGTGATCGATCTGTCGAACGGCAGCCCCACCTACACGGTTCCGGCGAACACCAAGATCACCATCACCAGCACCGTGACTCCTGTCAACAGCGAAACCGTGCCCGGCGTCCTGATCGTCCTCGGTGGTCCACCCGGCACGGTCACCCCGAACCTCACCTGCACTATGACCGGGGCGACCACGTACTACGGTGTGGTGTACACGACGGGCAATTTCCAGTCGTCCGCGGCGGGCACAGACCCCCACATCCGCGGTGCGGTCTTCGTCCAGGGCAACGTCACCTTCCTGGGCAAGGACCACTTCTACTATCACGATAATTGCATCCAGAATCTCGGCCTGCAGTTCTCGCTCACCTGCAAGCAGGTGGAGGGCACCTGGCGCGAGGTCAAGCCGCTGCCATAAGCGAGAGGCGGAGATTCGCTCAGGGCAGAGAGGGGCGGGCGGCCGAAGGGCCTCCCGCCCTTCTCTGCGTACGGGGCCGACGAGGCGGCCGCAGCGTCACGAAGTTTGATACTACTTAGAATACGCTGCCTTATGCGACAACAGCTTTGTGCAGCGGAGACTTATCTAATCCTGCGCACTGCCGATAGCCTCTGGTAGAGACGCACTACCCCAGCTATCGGGAGGCGGGAGCATGAACATGCATTCCCCGCGGGCCTGTCATCACGAAGCCGGCTTCAGCATCATCGAGCTGCTTGTCAGCATGGTGATCGCCGGCATCGCCTTCGGGGCTCTGGCGCCCGTGTTCGTGCAGGCTGCCAAGACAGGCAGCAATGACAAGGCTCGGGTGGTCGCTCTCAACATGGCTCAGCAGGCGGTGGAGGGCTGTCGGCGCCTGACCTTCGAGCAAGTGGTGTCGTCCACGTGGACGCAGGACGAAGAAACGGCGACGGGCGTGAAGCCCTTCACCGTGGACCGCACGGTGGTGGACCAGGCGGCTTCGCCCAGCGACGCGCGCATTGTGTCCAAGCTCCTGACCGTGACCGTGAGCTGGGCCCGGCCCTCGCCCGGAGGCTCCGCCGTACTCAAGACCGTCCTCTACCGGCAGTTCGCAGGGCCGCAGATCGTGGACTTCACCGTGGCGCCATGGGACGCGGTCAACGAGTGGATCACCGATTCGACGGTGCAGCTCACGGCGACCATCAACGCCGCGGACGTGGCCTCCATGACACCGGTGACGGTGGGCGGCACCACGCTTGCCGGGTACGTCGAGCTCATGATCACCTCGGTGAGCGGCGTGGTCATCCCCACCATGCGGGTGCCGTACAACGCGAGCGCTCCATCGGTCCATACGGCCACCTGGCTGGTCCCCGGAGGCCCGGGCATCAGCGACGGGTACTGGACGTTCAAGGCCGTGGCATTCTCGGCGCAGAAATACCCGGGCAACTCGTGGGAGCTCGCCAAGCGCGTGGAATCGGGGCCGCCGGCCGCCGTGACGAACCTGCTGGCGACCGCCGGCGAGGACTGGGTGAGCCTCACGTGGTCGCCGTCGATCTCCAACGACCTCGACTCCTACGAGGTGTACCGCAGCGGCCCCGACGGCGTGCCGGTGCTCGTCAAGGGCGGTCCCGCGGCGTCCCCCAAGTTCGTCGCCACGGGGTTCACCGACTCGGGCCTCACCAAGGATGTGGACTACACCTACTCGGTGTACGCGGTCGACCAGGTCGCCAAAAAGAGCGTGGCCGTGACGGTGGCGGCGAGGACGGGCGCACAGGCGAGCGCGCAGCCCGTGCCGGCGACCGATCTCCAGGGCACGTACAGTGGTAGCACTGCCGTGCTGACGTGGACGGCCTCGCCCTCCGTGGGTGTCGCCGGCTACCGCGTGTTCAAG
>JBAXRL010000421.1:0-3404 GCA_037131205.1 Actinomycetes bacterium
CCGCGCACGCCTTCCGTGAGACCGTGGTGGCGGTCCGCCAGCAGAACGCAACTGAGATGCTTCTCGGGCATGGGGGGTGTCCTCTTGCACGACCATGCGCGCCGCGCTGCCTGTCATTGGGAGTCGAGTGGAGACTAGTCGGGATCCGGGCGGCTGTGACCTCGGGAATCTACGGGGCACGTTGTGGGGAATTACGAGGTCTTCTGGAGACCACCGAGTACGTTCGGAACTCGAATGGTGTACGGTCGCTGTGTGGCCACTGGTGATGAGACTCCGCGCAGGGCGGAGAACGACGGCAACCGTCTCGAGTTCGAGACGGTGATCTCCGACCTCTCATCCGGGTTCATCAACCTGGCTCCAGCCGAGGTGGACCGGGAGATAGAAGACGCGCTGCGCCGTGTCTGCGAGCTTCTCGGCATCGACCTCGCGGTGCTCTGGCAGTGGACGACGGCCGACCCGGATGTCATCGCGCCCACCCATGCCTACCACGCCATGGAGAGCCTGCAACCACCCGAGCAGCTGTGCCAGGAGCAGTTCCCCTGGATACGGCAGCAGATGCGGGTCGGCCGCATGGTCGCCGCGTCCTCGCTGGAGGAGCTCCCGGCGGAGGCCGCCGTCGACCGGGAAAGTGGCCGCCAGATCGGCGTCAAGTCGACTCTGACCGTCCCGCTCTCCGTGGGGGGCGCGGCGCCCGTTGGCGCCCTGGGGTTCAACACCACTCGGACGCAGCGCGACTGGCCGGATGCGCTGGTGAAGCGACTGCAACTGGTCGCCCAGGTGTTCACCAATGCGCTGGCCCGCGAGCGCGCCGACGCAGCCTTGCGAGAGAGCGAAGAGCGGCTGACCCTGGCGGCGGACTCCGCCGAGGCGGGACTCTGGATTCTGGAGTATCGCACGCAGGTCTTCTGGGTCACAGACAGGACTCGCGCCATCTTCGGGTTCTCGCCGAACGAGGTCATCACCATGGAGCGCTTCGCGGCCTCCGTCCATCCGGACGACTGGGATCTCGTTGGGGAGGCCATGGAGCGAGCCCAGCGAGCGACCGAACCTGTCATGGTGGAGTACAGGATCCTGCCGGGCGAGGGCCGTGAGCGGTGGATCTCGTCCCGTGGTCGGCCCCGATTCACGTCGACCGGCGAGCCGGAGCGCCTGATGGGCGTCTCCATCGACATCACAGGGCGTAAGCGCGCCCAAGAGGCGCTACGCGCGAGCGAGGCTCGCCTGGAGGCGGGCGTCGAGCTTGCCGGCCTCGCCTTCTACGAGGTGGACTTCGGCGCAGGCGCCACCTACATCGACGACCGGTTTCGCGACCTCTGCGGCGTCCGCCCCGACCGGGAGAAGGAGCTCCAGGCCCTGGAGCTCTGGATGGAGCGTCTGCATCCCGACGACCGCCCCCGAGTGCTGGAGCTGCGCCGGCAGTTGCACGAAGGAGAGCTGGACCGGTTCTCTCTCGAGTATCGCTACCTGCACCCCAGCCGCGGGGAGACGTGGATCCAGCACCTGGCGGGCGCAGCCGCGCGCGACGCGACCGGACGTGCGGTGCGCACCTACGGCGTCCTCCGTGACGTCACCGAGCGCAAGCGCGCCGAGGGCGAGCTGCATGACCTGAGCCGGCGCCTGATCGGGGCCCATGAGGCGGAGCGGGCGCTGCTCGCCCGTGAGTTGCACGACGACGTGAGTCAGCGGCTCGCCGTGCTGGCGATCGACGTCGGCCGCGCCGAGCTCGCCGCTGCGGACGAGGCGCAGGCAGAGGCGATGCAGGAGGCTCGCGCGGGCCTCGTGCGCCTCAGCGAGGACGTCCACTCCCTGGCGTACCAGCTGCACCCGTCGGTCCTGGAGGAGCTCGGCCTGGTCGAGGCGCTGCGCACGGAATGCGAACGGCGGGGTCGCCAGGGCCGGCTCGACCTCTCGGCGCACCTCGAGCCGCTGCCCGCCGTCATCGGGAAGGACGCGGCGCTGTGCCTGTTCCGCGTCGCGCAGGAGGCGCTCAACAACGTGGCCCGCCACGCCGGTGTGCGCGCCGCGACTGTGACGCTGCGGCGGATGGACGGCGGGCTGCTCCTCGCGGTCTCCGACGGCGGCGCCGGCTTCGATCCGCAGAGTCCCGGCAAGGGGATGAGCCTCGGCCTCGCAAGCATGCGCGAACGCGTGCAGCTGGTGCACGGCACGCTCGACATCGAGAGCGCGCCCGACCGGGGCACGACGATCCTCGCCTGGGTGCCCACGGAAGGAGAGTCGAGATGAAGCCTCCGCGCCGCCCGCGCGTGCTCCTCGCCGACGACCATCTCCTGGTCGCGGAGGCGCTCACGAGCCTGCTCGCCTCGGAGTTCGAACTGGTAGGCGTAGTCGAAGACGGGCGCGCGTTGGTCGAGGCGGCCGGGAGGCTGCGACCGGACGTGATCGTCGCCGACGTCACGATGCCTCACCTCAACGGCATCGACGCCCTGGTGCAGCTCAGGCAAGGCGGCGATCGCGTGCCCGTGGTGTTTCTCACCATGCACCGGGACGCTACCTTCGCGCGGCGCGCGCTCGAAGCCGGAGCCTCGGGGTTCGTGCTCAAGCACTCGGCGTCGGTCGAGCTGATCGCTGCCATCCACGCCGCTCTCGAGGGCAAGACGTACCTCACGCCGCAGCTCGCCGGGGAGGTCCTGGAGGCCATGAAGCAGGGGCCTGAGCGAGCCGACGATCCGATCGGTTCCCTCACCCCGCGGCAGCGGGAGGTCCTTCAGCTTCTGGCGGAGGGGCGTTCGGCCAAGCAGATCGCCACGAGCCTCTCGATCTCGGCGCGGACGGTGGAGTTCCACAAGTACCAGATGATGGAGACGCTGAGCCTTCACACCAACGCCGAGCTGATCCACTTCGCCATCAAGCACGGCCTCGTCGAGCTCTGAGCCTCTGGCTCGCCGGCGCCCGGCCTCGTACTTCCCCAGCGGCTTTCCCCGTAGTTTCCCGAGGTCACGGCCCTCCAGATCCCGGCTAGTCTTCACTCGGCAGTAATGGCTTAGCCGGACAGCGGGCGTGTGGTCAGGCAGCAACAATGGAGGGGTAATGAACGACAAGTGGCAAGGCTGGGCGGCGATGGCCGGCATCCTGATGGTCATCCTCGGTGGGTTCAAGGCCATCTCCGGCTTCATCGGCCTGTTCAACGACGAGTGGATCGTGCGCGGCTTCAACGCCTACTTCTTCATCGATCTCACCGCGCTCGCCTGGTGGTACCTCATCATCGGTCTGATCCTGGTCTTCGCGGGATTGGCCGCCATGCAGATGAAGGCGTGGGGCAGATGGGTCGGCGTGATCGCCGTGGGCCTCGCCATGATCTCCGAGCTCATGTGGCTCCCGATCTACCCGATCTGGTCGATCCTCCTGGTCACCCTCTACTTCTTCATGATCATCGGCCTCATGGT